>JAWOCH010000123.1:0-6727 GCA_046483865.1 Candidatus Brocadiia bacterium
TGTTAGTTGTATAGAATAGAATAGAATAGAATAGAATAGAATAGAATAGAATAGTATAGTATAGAAACTCGGTAGTCGACGACAGAGACACAGATAACGTGAGGCTAACATTCTGCTAACAATGTTGTTAGCACAATCGAAGGCGTGGTGTTATCTCAGCTAACATCGTACCACACTTCACTTCATCCGTCCAATAGACGAATGAAAGACGAAGTGAATCTACCACACTCTAACGAAACATAGAATACAACCGCTCAGCCCGTGGAATTTTTGGTTGTGTTGGTTAGGTGATTAGTTGGTCGACCTCCGAGAGTTGCCGATATAACACGCACCTTCGAAGGGTGCTAACAACATTGTTAGGAGAATCGCTCATTGCTGCCCTCCTGAGAGTCGGTTGAACTCTTTACCGATCTCGTCGGTTGTATCCTCGACGGGGTTTGCTCCCGTGTCATCGGTGTCGCCATCAAGCGATCCCTCGATGGCTGCTTCGACATTGTGCATGATAGCGTTGAACTTCTCCTTATCTACTGCTAAGGTGTTCTTGCCCTTGTTCTTTGTGAACTCGACAACGGCTTCATCAGCTACCTTTGAGTACCGTTCGACGGCCTCCATAGCACGTTTTACCGTCATGGGTGTTCCCGCGCTCTTGGTGTCTTCTGCGTTCTCAAGCACATCAGCGGCTGATGCTGAATCCATCGAATATGTGTTGTAGCTTGGGTCGACACTTGGCTCGGGGTTGCCTGATGCACGTCGAATAAATTTGCCGAACAGCCGGGCTGCTCGACGATCGTTCTTCCCGAGTTGTTCAGCACGACCGTCTCGGACGTCGACCCACATCTTGTGAATCGGCAACATTCGATTTCGGACTTCTTCACCAAGTGTCCGCAGCTGGCTACCACCGTCAGTGGCTGCCGTCTCGACGCCATCGAGTTGCTTTTTGTTGTCTTTGCTTCGTTTGTTCGCCTTCTCTAAGATTAGCCCGATTGGTTGGTTGGCAATCCAAATATCTTCGAGTGTGGCGCTGTCATCGTCATCACTCCTGATTTGAAGCAGTGATTCGAGGGCTTCAATTTGGTCGCCTTGAGTTCCGATAACGTCTTTTTGATCTTCGATGGTCTCTTCAAGCTCGTCGATACGTCGCATGAGCGTGTCGAACTGGCCGCTACTAACGCCGTTGTTGGCTTGCTCAGTTGACATACTCGCCTCCGTGTGTGCTGACATTGTGTTTTGAGTTGATGCCAGTGACGCCGGTCGGCAATCGCCCGACAGAGATGCTGCTATCTAAGCGGCAGCTATTTGTGAGTCGGGACAGAAGAGCCACCTGTACCACCAGTGCGGCCCTTTTGTGCGTGTCTCGCTTCCTGTAGCCGTTGGTATATCGCCCTGCGTAATAAAACACGGCGTTCATACCTCGGCTCCCTCGTTGGCAACGTCGTATTGCTGGCGTATCTCCGAGAGCACTTCGAGCGCTTGATTTGCCCGATCGCCGAACTCTTCGTCGTAGACTGTCTGCAGTTGGGCGACGGCGCCGTCGACTCCGTACTCCTCGATGAACATCTCGGCGAGCCAGTCAAAGCGGTTCTTGGCGTTAGTCATCGGCATCACCCCACGCATCAAGCGAGGCCTGTCCGTTATCTGCCTGCGCACTCCCACCGTCGCTACGCATATCAGAACCCGAGTCTGGCAGAAATTCTTCGTCTATTTCTGGCGGATCGTTGATGCGGTCCTGGCCGAAGAAACATGTTCCACAGGTAGCGCGGCGGGCTGTGGCAATAGCAGACGTGCACCGCCCCCGAGGGGGGCAGGACGGTCTTGGCCAGGCTGGCGTCGCTGCTCAGCACCAGGTCGCACTCGCCCAGGTCCAGCTGCTCGAAGGCCGCCGGGAACAGGGGCAGGTAGTAACGGTACCACTTCTGCGCGCGCGGCAGTCGCTGCACGAAGGAGCTATGGATGCGGCGGCTGCGCAGCTTGTGCGACAGGCCCGCCGGATCGGCCACCAGCGTGTGGATTTCGGCGGTGGGGAACAGGTCGCAGAACAGCTCCAGGACGCGCTCGGCCCCCCGCATCTTCACCAGCCAGTGATGCACGAGAGCGACCCTGAGTGAGGCGAGGTCATTCTGCGGGTCCTGCGCTCCCATTGCACTCCGAGACAAGGTGGACTGCGGTCAGCGCGATCAGTTTCAGGTCCAGCCCCAGGCTCCAGTTCGCCAAGTAGCGCAGGTCATGTTCCAGCCGTCTGCGCACGCACGTGCGTCCCCGCCAGCCGTTGACCTGGGCGAGCCCGGTGAGGCCGGGCTTGACCCGGTGACGCTCATCGTAGTCTGGCAGCACGCGCTGGAAGTGCCGGACGAAGTGAGGCCGCTCCGGCCGCGGGCCGACCAGGCTCATCTCGCCCTTCAGCACGTTCCACAACTGTGGCAGCTCGTCAATGCCCGTGCGTCGGAGCACGGCGCCGACACGCGTGCAGCGGGGGTCGTCGGGCCCTGACCACACCGGCCCGGTGCCCGCTTCCGCCTTCGGCACCATCGTGCGGAGTTTCCAGAGCCTGAACCGCTTCCCATCCCTGCCGCAGCGCTCCTGGGCGTAGAACAGCGGGCCCCTGGATTCCAAACGCACAAGCAGCGCCGCTGCCAGCGCCAGTGGGCCGCCGAAAAGCAGGCCCACCGCCGACAAAGCGACATCGAGGAGCCGTTTGGCCACTCGGGCAGTGCGCGATTCGGCCGGCGAAGGCAACTGGAGCGGCTGCGAACGGTGCGGGGCGCAGTCGGCCCCAACCGACCTGCGCAGGGATCCGGTCCCCGCGCGCTCGCACCTGCACGGGCACTGCATCCCCCGAGTCGTCCCGTCGAGCCCCGCGTAGTAGAGAACCAGACAGGGGATGGTATTCCCGTAGCGTTCCTCCAGTTCGCGTCGCAGGTCGTGACACGGGCTGCCCGGACCGGGGCAGCTCATCACGTGCCTCCGGATGCGGTCGGCAGAACACGGCCTGCCGGGGGAGGCGCCGTCAACTCCGCCGCTTGCCACGCGAACTTCTGTCAGGTCACTGCTGCTGTCCATAGCCGGCCTGGTGGAATTAGGGGTTGACTCAGGCGACCGGCGGGTCGGGCTGGATTCATCGTGCACCCATAGGCGGGGGGAAAGACGCCACCTCCTTGGTCTATCTGTCCAGACCACCGGCCTGTCGCCGATACCACCCCCTCAAGGCGCCCAAGATACCCGCATTGGTCTGCCGCCGTCAAGGACGTTGCCGGAGAACGGGCGCCTCCTGCGGCTGCGCGATCCGGTGTGCTTCGTTGCGGGACGCTGTCCTCCGGTTGGATAGCCGCCCTCGCGGAACATTCACATCCTGGCTCCAGGCCGATCTTCCGGTCCACTGGCCGGGCCAGAAGTACGTTGGTTCAGCCTATTCCACGCTCCGCCCAGCGCGTTGCCATGTGCCGTCTTCATCCTCGGGGTCCAGCCAGGAGAGCGCGTCGGTCAACTCCACGGGTTGAGACAGGGGTCCCAGACCGCCGGTTGGGCTGTGGTCCTCGGCCGCGACGGCTGCCTCTCCCTCCGCGTCGCGCGCCTGGGCCAGGCCGACCGAGACCTGCGCGAGCACCCCGGTGACGCGCTGCCAGCCTGTGCCTGTCGGGTTTGTCTCCGTCTCAACGCCCTCGCGGCGGAAGATGCCGCCGGCACCGTTGACCCCCCATACTTCACCGAACCCGCAGGACAGGTGCGCGAGCCTGCCGGCCGCCCGCGTCCAGCCCGTGCCCACGGGGTCGGCCTCGTCCACTCCCTCGCGCACGAAGATACCGCCGTTCTCGTTCAGCCCCCAAACCAGGCCCGTCTCCCCGACGGCCACGTGCACCAGCCGTCCGGGCGCGCGGCTCCAGCCTGTGCCCCCCGGCTCAGCGGGCGTGACGCCCTCCCGCACGAAAATCCCGCCGTTCTCATTGAGGCCCCACACCATCCCCTCGCCCACGGAGACGTACGTCAGCCTGCCGGAGACGCGTCCCCAGCCCGTGCCGTCGGGGTCCTGCTCGGTGACTCCCTGGCGCACAAAGATGCCGCCGGCCTCGTTCAGGCCCCAGACCAGCCCCGACTCGCCCGCGCTGACCTGGACCAGCTTGCCCGGCACGCGGCCCCATCCTGTGCCCTCCGGCTCGGAGACGCAGATGCCTTCCCGCAGGAAGATGCCGCCCGCCCCGTTGACGCCCCAGACGGCGGCCTCACCGACCGACACCTGTGCAAGGGCCCCGGGCACGCGCGCCCAGCCAGATCCGTCCAGGTCGAACTCGGTCAGCCCCCGCCGGGCGAAGATGCCGCCGGCGCTGTTCAGCCCCCACACGGCCGGTCGCAGCGGCGTATACCGGTTGCTCAGAAGCCGGACGCTGTCTGCGCCGGCGTCGGCGACCGCCAGGTCCGCATCATCGTCGCCGTCCAGGTCGGCAGCAACCATACCCCGTATCGCCTGGCCGGCGAAGTGGGCGCCGAACAGCGTGAACGTCCCGTCGCCCTGCCCGAAGAACACTGCCACGTCGCTGAAGTGGTCCGATACCGCCAGGTCGGGTGTGCCGTCGTCGTTGAGGTCAGCGGCGACCACGCTGCCCGGTTGCCTCCCCACCCGGTAGCTGGCCGATGCGCCGAACGCCCCGTCGCCCTGTCCCGCCAGCACGTGCAGGTTCCCACCTGCGTGACAGGCCACGGCGGCGTCCGCGTTGCCGTCGCCGTCCAGGTCCGTCAATACCAGGCCGTAGGGTTCCTCCCCGACGGCGAACGTTGAGCCCGCCGTGAAGCCCCCGGCCCCGTCGCCCTCGAGCACCTGGATGTTGTCGTCAACGCTTTGCGCCACGACCAGGTCCAGGTCGCCGTCGCCGTCCAGGTCGGCCGTCGCGATGCCCAGCGGGTTGTTGCCCACCGTGTAGTCGGTTGCCGTGCCGAAGGTGCCGTCGCCGACGCCGATCAGCACGCTGACGGAGTCGCCGCTCGAGTTGGAAACAGCCAGGTCGGGTGTGCCGTCCTCGTCCCAATCGCCGATGACCAGGCAGTAGGGATCGCCGCCGGTCCCGTACGGCTCGGCGGCGGCGAATGTGCCGTCCCCCTGCCCCATCAGCACGCTGACCTGGTCGTCGTTCTTGTCGGCCACCACCAGGTCCAGCGCGCCGTCGCCGTCCAGATCCGCCGTGCGCACGCAGCAGGGCGCCTGGCCGACGGAGTAGGCGACGGCGGAGGCGAAGGAACCGCCGCCGGTGCCCAGCAGCACGCTGACGCTGTGGCTGTCCTGGTTGGCAACGGCCAGGTCCGCGTTGCCGTCTCCGTCGAAATCGCCCGAGCAGACCGAGACGGGCATGTCCCCGACCGCCTCGGAGTCGGGGAAGATGAAGGAGGCGTCGCCCTCGCCCAGCGCGACGGTTATCCAGGGCAGGCCGGGGGAGACCTCCCGCGTGGCCAGGGCCAGGTCCTGATGCCCGTCCTCGTCGAAATCGCCCGCGACGACCTGCGAGGCGGACGTGAAGGCCGGCGTTGCCACCAGGGAGTAGCCGCCTATGCCGTCGGCCAGCATCAGGCGCACCTCGGGCCCGTAGCGCGGCAGAACGACCAGGTCGGGGTGGCCGTTCTCATCGAAATCGCCGGTCTCCAGGCAGTACGGCTCCGTGGCGGCTGCGTAATGCACCACCGGGTCGAAGCTGCCCATGCCGTTGCCGTGCAGCAGGCTCACAGTGTTGGCGGAGCTGTTGGCGGTGGCGATGTCCAGGTTGCCGTCTTCGTTCAGGTCGGCGGCCAGCACGCAGACCGGCCCGGCGCCCACTCCCAGGTGCACCGTGGCGCCGAGCTGGCCGTCCCCCTGGCCAAAGCGGAGGGTCACGTGGTCATCACCGTAATTGGCCGTCACCAGGTCCACGTCCCCGTCTTCATTGAAGTCGCCTGCGGCAAGCCAGACGGGGGCGTCGCCGACCGACCACTGTGTGGCCGTCCCGAGCGTGCCGTTCGCCTTGCCGAGCAGGATGCTGACCGTGTCGGCCAGCGGGTTGGCGGTGACCACGTCCTGGAGGCCGTCGCCGTCCAGGTCGGCCGCCGTCACCCGGTATGGCCGGGCGCCCGTATCGTAGTGCGCAGCGGCGGCGAAGGTGCCGTCCCCGGCCCCCAGCAGCAGGCTGACCGTCTGATCGCCGTCTCCGTAGTTGCTGGTCACGATGTCAGCGTTGCCGTCGCCGTTGAAGTCGCCGGTTGCCACGAACGAGGGCACGTCGCCCACCGCGTAGTCCGTGGCCTGGCCGAAGGTTCCGTCGCCCCGGCCGAGAAGCACGCTGACGATGTCATCGGAGGAGGTGGCGGCCACCATGTCGGTGTGTGCATCGCCGTCGAAGTCCGCCAGCGCGACGAAATTGCCGCCCTCGCCGACCATGTAGTCCGCCGGGGAGTCGAAGACAGGCCCGGGTCCGCTCAGCAGCAGACGTGGCTCCAGCGCCTCCAATGACAGAGTAGACCGCCTCTCGCTCGTGGGCTCCATCGGGATTGTATTCTCCGTGCGATATGCTGTCGGGTCGCGGCCGATTCGTTCCCCGTTTGGTGCAAGAGGATACCGCGTTCGCCGCTGAGGCACCAGAGCGGGCGGTCTTCTGCCAGGGTCATTGAAAAGTCGTCAGCAGCGCACGTTCCCCCGGCCCAGAACCCGCACAGTGTGTAGCCCAGCCGCCCTCGGCTGGGGGCAGAAGACGGATCACGGCCGAGGGCGGCCGTG
>JAWOCH010000139.1:0-7352 GCA_046483865.1 Candidatus Brocadiia bacterium
CGAGATTCTGGCCGTCCACAGCGCCGTGGCCAACCTGATCCGCGAGAACAAGACCTACCAGCTCCCCTCCATCATCCAGACGGGCAAGAAGTACGGGATGATGAACATGAACGAGTCCCTGATGGCGCTGATCGAGGATGGCATAGTTGACCTGGAGGAAGCATACAGCAAGTCGGTGGACCGGCAGGATATGAACGACCGGGTCAACAACTACCTGCTGCGTCAGGTCGAGCAGGACGAGTTGGAGCCGATAGAGGCCGTCAGGAAATCCTTCTTCCGACCGGATATGCTGGACATGCTTCGCACCCACGGCTACGGCCGCGCCGTGCGCAACATGGACCTCAGCAAAGCGGACCTCACTGAGGAAGTCGTCATGTGAATGGCCGGGATCGCATGGGGAGCAACTCCGCCCACAAAGCTGCGACAGCCCAGGTCCACCCTGGCTGGGCTTTTCTGCTCGTAGTTCTCATCCTGCCGCTGTTCCTTCTGGTTCCCATGGGCTGCCATCGGGAGCAGGTGCGCCTGCGCGCCTCAGCCGGCAGCAACCGTTATGTGTGGCGTCACCTCATCGAGACCGGACGCCTGCAGGAGAGCTGCCGCGAGCTGCTCTACACCATCGAACCCCCGCTCGGTTACGCCCAGGCGCGCACCGGGCAGCCGCAAAGCTTCGTGTTCAACGCCCGACTGCGCTGGAACGCGGCGGTGCGACCGCTCTGCGCGGAACTGGTCGAACTGGCGCGTCTGCACAACCAGGCCCGGGTCTCGCTCGCCGAGTTCGAGCAGGTCAGGAAATCCCTGGACGCAGCCGTCGCGGAGCTGGAACCGATGAAGGTCCGGCTCGAAGATGCCCTCGATACATATCAAACAGTCAGAGGCAACATAATCCCCGAGGACACCACGGCTCCGCTCGTGGGGGTGCCGCCGCCGGCGCTGAGCGCACTCCAAACCGCCAGGACTGAAGTCGACAACACCCTTGCCGAAGCGACCGAGCTGGCAGCAGCCCTGCTCTCCGACCAGGACGCTGACTGAGAACCGGGCAGTACCGCCCATGAGCGACACCATCGCATTCACACGCGAGCAGATGCGGGAGTTGGACAGGGCCGCCATCGAGGAATACGGCATACCGGGCCTGATCCTGATGGAGAACGCCGGACGGGCCTGTGCCGAAGCCGCGAGCGAGATGCTGGGGGGCGCCCAAGGCAACCGCGTGCTGGTTCTGGCCGGCAAAGGCAACAACGGCGGGGACGGCTTCGTTGTCGCGCGGCATCTGAGCAACTGGTGCGCCGATGTGCAGGCGCTTCTGCTGTCCGGCACAGACGAAGTGCTCGCCGGCGGCGGGGATGCTGCCGCGAACCTGCGCATAGCACTGGCGATGGACATACCGATCCAGGAAGCCGCCACGGCGGACGCGGTGCGCATAGCGTTGCGTGCGCGCCCCGCGCCAGATCTGCTGGTGGATGCGCTGCTGGGCACGGGCATCAACGGCGAAGTGCGCGAGCCCTTCGCCGGCGCCATCGCTGCGCTGAACGAGGCGGATGCCCCGGTGCTGGCGGTGGACATACCCTCCGGGCTGGATTGCGACACCGGCGAACCCCTCGGGGCAGCCGTTCACGCGGACAGGACGGTGACCTTCGGCGCCCTGAAAGTCGGCATGACCCGGCCCGGCGCTGAGCAGTTCACCGGCCCGGTTACCGTGGCGGAGATCAGCATACCGCGGCAGCTCATCGCCGCGAAGGTGCAGCAATGGCAACTGGAGGAAGGCTGAGGTGAATATCTACCTCTCAGGTCCGCTGTTCACGCAGGCCGAACGGCGCTGGAACCGCGAGCTTGCCGCCGCCCTGCGGCGGCGCATCAGCGGGGCGGAGGTCTTCCTGCCACAGGACATCAAGTTCGGCAGCTCATACAACGTGGCCCGCGACTTCCCGCACATCTTCGACGCCTGCATTGACGCGCTGAGGGAAGCCGACGTCGTGGTGGCCGTCCTGGACGGGCCGGATGCGGACAGCGGCACTGCCCTGGAGCTTGGCATAGCCTACGAGCGTGGAATCCCCATCATCGGCGTGCGGACCGACTACCGCGAGAGCCAGGACCGGGGGCTGAACCTGGTGGTGGCCGGCGCCTGCACCGAGCTGCTGCGTGAGATGTCCTTCGCCGAAGACTCCACCCAACTGGCCAAAGACCTGGCCGGCAAGATAGTGGCCGCTCTGAAGCGGGCGGGCGAGCAGGTTTAGCTCGGCCCGTACCTTCCTCCCCCCTGAGCGCGTGCCCCAACGGGGTCGCGGCGCTATAATGTACAGTGGCTTCTGTCAGGAAAGGGGGAGAATCATGAAACACGCCCGGACATCACTCGCCGCCCTTGCCGCCGCGTTCATCCTGCTGACTGGCGCCGTGCTCGGGCAGGAGACAGCCGAGACGGAGCAGCCGCCGGAGACCGCTGGAGCGGCGCTGGAGGAGCCGGCCGAGACGGTCCAGATGGTGGAAGTGGTGCTGGAGAATCGGGTTGTACGTGGACGCTTGCTGAACGAGACCGAGGAGTCGGTCCGCCTGCAGGCCCTGGCCGGCTGGACCAGCACCTACCGCAAGGAAGCCGTGCAGGAACTGCGGCGCTTCTCGCTGCCCGCGCACGCATACTACCGCGAGCTTGCGCAGTATTACCAGGAACAGGCATGGGATGCGGAGGATCCGCCGTCGGTGTTCCTGCAGGCCCGACGCGCCTACCGCCGGGCGCTCCAGCACGCCGAATCCGCCGAGGTGCGCGAACGGTTGCGGCGGCAGCTCGACCAACTGGAAGCAGACCGCAACGAGTGGCAGCAGGAGATGCTTCGCCGCCAGGAAGCCCGCAAAGCACGCCACGAGGCGGAAATGGCCCGCATCGAGAAGGAACTGGCCCGGGAGCGCCTGGAGAGCCTGCGCCGGCAGGAGGAGCTGATCGAACGACTGGGCCGCGCAGTCCAGCAGGTCCAGGAGTCCAACCTGCGCATCACCCGGGCGCTGGAGGAACTGGACCGCCGACTGGCCGAGCTGGAGGACGAGGTGGACGACCTCGATTACCGCCGACGTCACTTCGTCAGGCACACCGTGTTCGTTGACCTGCGCAGGGACTATCAGCGGCTCGAAGCGCGCGTGGACCGACTGGAATCCTCCGGGGGCGGGGACTGACCTCAGCCCATCTCGTCCCGCACGTAGAGGCACCACTCCTGCACCGGGCAATCGTCGCACCGTGGGGAGCGCGCCGCGCAGGTCCTGCGCCCGTGCCGGATCATGTTCAGGTGACCGCTGTACTTGTCGGCGTCGGGCACCAACTCGTCCAGCAGCTTGTGGGCCTTGTCCCGCGTTGTGCCCTTCGGCACGAGACCCAGCCGCAGGCTGACCCGGTGCACGTGGGTGTCCACGACGAACACCGGCCGCCCCAGGCCGAACAGCAGCACCAGCCGGGCCGTTTTCACCCCCACGCCTTTCAGCTCGCGCAACTGCCGCTCTGCCTCGCCGCTGTCCAGCTCTTCCAGGAAATCCAGTGAGTATCCGTCCCGCTCGGACAGCCAGTCCATCAGCCCTCGGATGGTGGCCGCCTTCTGCTCGGCCAGGCCGCCGCTGCGGATGGCCTCTTCGATCTCCCCGGGGCCGGCCTCAGCCAGGGCCTCCCAGTCGCCAAACCGCGCCCTCAGGCTTGCGTAGGCCCGCCCGCTGTTCACGTCCGAGGTGTTCTGCGACAGGATGCCCCGCACCAGCACTTCCAGCGGGTCGGGGTCTCCCTTGCGCGTGGGCCGGCCGTAGCGCTTCTCCAGCGCGCGCAGAACCGGCTGCGTCTTCTCTTCCGGGGGCAGTTGGTATGGCTCGACGCTCGGGGTCACGTCGCGCCTCCCCGGCGGAAGACGTCGCCGCCGTGCGCATCGGCGGCCACGATGGCCGGGAACTGCTCGACCACCAGCCGGCGCACGGCCTCAGGGCCAAGCTCCGCATAGGCGATCATTTCTGCCTCACGGATGCACTGACCCAGCAACGCCCCCGCCCCGCCGACGGCCGCCAAGTACACTGCTCCGCACTCGCGCAACGCCTGCAGCACCGGCGCTGACCGTGGCCCTTTGCCGATGGTCGCCCGAACCCCGGCCCGGTAGAGCATCGGTGCGTAGGGATCCATCCGCGCACTGGTCGTCGGGCCGGCTGCCCCGATGGGGCGACCCGGGGGCGCAGGGCTGGGGCCCATGTAGTAGATGACCTGCCCCGCCGGGTCGAACGGCAACTCCTCGCCCGCCTGCAAGGCATCGGTCATGCGTTTGTGCGCCATGTCGCGGGCGCTGTAGACAACGCCGCTCAACAGGACGGAATCGCCCGCGCGGAGAGCAGCCACGTCCTCGGCGCTGAGCGGCGTGTGCAGGGGGTGTGCCTCGGGCCGGGACGGCTTCATGGGGGCTCCCGTCTCAGCGCAGCTTGCTCAGGACTTCACGCTCGTAGCGCTCCTCCAGGCGGGGAAACCCGGTGTAGTCGCCGAGGGCAGCCAGAGAGTCGCGCAGCTTCTGCAGGCGCACGGATGGGTCGGGGTGTGTCTTATGCGCCTCGAACACAGGCGCCCCGGTTCCGGCGGCGGCCTGCTGCAGGAACGGCAAAAGCCCCCGCGGATCGTAGCCCGCCCGGTAGGCGTAGCGGGCCCCGGCGCCGTCGGCGATCCACTCATAGCGGTGGTCGTAGCCCTCGGTGGTCAGTCGCTGGTAGACCTGGTCAATGAACTGCCGGTAGTCGGCCACGTCCTCGTCGAGTTTGGCACCGAAGTCCACCAGGCTCCGAACCTTCCGGTCGCGGCCGACGATCTCGATGCCGTGCTTCTGTGCCACGTGGCAGACCTCGTGGCCGAGCACACAGGCCAGCTCCGATTCGCTGCCCAGTCGGGTCAGCAGGCCCGTGGACACGAATACGAACCCGCCGGGCAGGGCAAGCGCGTTCGGCTCGTCGCTCTCGACCACGGCGAAGAAGTAAGGCAGGCCCGGGCGCTCGCTTTGCAGGGCCACCAGTTTGCCCACGGTGGCCACGTAGCGCTGGAGGGCCTGGTCCGGGTGGGGGCGGCCGAACGCGGCGAATGCGCGGATGGCCAGGCTCTGTCCCATTGCCAGTTCCTCGTCGGTCTGTATCTCGCTCGTCCAGCTCTTAACGACCTGGGCTCCGGCGAGCCACGTCTCGCGGTCTTCCTCGTCCTCTATCAACTCCGGATTCTGCTCGATGACGTTGCCGGCTGTCTGCAGCGTCTCCTGAAGTGCCTCACAGCCGAACAGGAAGGCGGCCGCTCCCAGCAGACACAGCATCAGGAAGGTAGACCGTCTCATGGCGCACCCCCTTCCGCGTACTCGCCCAGGCCACCGGCGCGCTGGAACTGCTCCAGCGTCTGCGCGGAGACGGCGCGGCCCTGCATGTCCTCGACCGCCTGGACGGCCCATTCGGGCACATCCGACGCCTCCACGTAGTTCTGCGCCATCGGCGACAGTCCGCGCAATGCCCCGCCGGCCTCCAGCTCGCTCAGCTCAATGCCCTCCGTGCCGGGCCCGGTGCTCAGAAGGGAGGAGACGTCCTCGGGCTTCTGGTCGGCCAGCTTGTTGTAGTAGACGTAGCCCGTCTTGCCCTGGTACCGGACGCGGTAGTAGCGCCCTTCCCTGGCGGCCGTCTCGACAGCTTCTCCCTGCCGCAGCCGGCCCAGCGTGTCGGCGGACAGGCCGGTGCCCGCGCGGACCGGCGCGCTGATGCGTGCGTACATCGTGGCGCCCAGCGCCGACACCGCCAGGCACCCCAACATAATCAACAGAAGCGCTTTGCGCATGGTCTGTTCCCCCAAAGAGCCACGTCACTCATTGTAGCCGGCGCCTCGGCCAAGTCAAGACGGCGGCTTTGAACTGGCGCTCGAGCACGCTACAATGGCCGCTTCCGATCCGGCAGAAAGGAGCGCGCCAATGCAGACGGAAGCCATAGTCTTTGCCGATCGTGGCGAGGTGACCTTCCAGACAGTGGAGGTCTGCGATCCGCAGCCCGGCGACGCCGTCGTCCGCACGCTGGCCACGCTGGTCAGCACCGGCACCGACACGCGCACCCTCCGGGGCAAGCAGACGGGCGGGCAGTTCCCGCTCGTGCCCGGCTACAGCGCCGTGGGGGTGGTGGAGGAGGCCCTCGGCGACAGCGACCACCTGACCCCGGGCGACGTCGTCTGGTCCGGCTCGCCGCGCGAGCTGATAGGCATCCGCAGTTGCTGGGGCGCGCAGGTGGGCGTGTGCGTCAGGGAAGCCGACTCCTTCCAACTGCTCGACGGGCGCCGCCCGGCCGCCGAGTACGCCTTCACGAAAGTGGCGGCCATCGCGCTGCACGGCGTGCGCCGCAGTGCCGCCCGGCCGAACGACCCGGTGGCCATCGTCGGACAGGGTCTGATCGGCCAGCTCCACGCCCGCATCCAGGTGCTGATGGGCAAGGACGTAATCGTCTCCGACGTGCTGCCCTGGCGGCTGGAGCGGTCCGAGGAGGGCGGCGTGGCCCGCACGGTGAACGCAACCGAGGAGGACCTGAGCGAGGTAGTCCGGCAATGCTGGCCCCAGGGAGTCCCGGTGGCCGTGGAGGCGAGCGCGCGGCAGGAGGGCCTGGACCAGTGCATCGGGCTGCTCCGCCAGCCGGCCTGGGGCTCCGACGAACCCATGCCCGTCCTGGTGATACAGAGCAGCTTCCCCGGCGCCATCGAGTTCGACTACGGCGAGATCTTCAGCAAAGAGGTCCTCATCGTTCCCTCGCGCGACTGCGTAAGGCGGGACATGAGGGCGGCCGCCCGGATGATCGGCGACGGCATCCTGCGGGTGGACGACCTGGTGACCATGCGGCGCAGCCCCGAGGAGGCCCCCGAGGCATTCGAGGAGCTGCTGAACCACCCGGAGCGGCACTTCACCTGCGTGTTCGAGTGGGACTGACGCGCGGCCGGCGGGCCAATGATGAATGCTGAATGACGAATGCTGAAACAAGCCGAGCGGCGTCCGTGCGCCACACTTCGGAATTCATAACTCGCCAACGGCGCCCCGCAGGAACTGCACGTCGTCGGCCAGCATGTCCGGCTTGTCCTCGTCGTAGATGCCGACGCAGACGGCGTCCGACGGCCTGAGCGCCTTCGCCACGGTGCGGATCGCTTCCTTGGGAGCCAAGGGACCTTTGCCAGAAGCGTACTCTTGAATCGGTCAGCTCTTGTCCATCCACCAGCACCTTGCCCTCCTCCGGCCGCAGTAGCCCCAGAATCAAATCCACGGTGGTGGTTTTGCCACAGCCTGTGGTCCCCACAAAGCCGACTGTATGCAGGGCAGCGATGGACAGGGACAGCTTGTCTATACCCGGGTGCTCCG
>JAWOCH010000241.1:0-11045 GCA_046483865.1 Candidatus Brocadiia bacterium
GGGTTTTACTCCCAGACCCGCGTTGCGCAGAGCATGCAGGACACGTTGCGGCGCAAGAGCTTCGTGGACGAGGTGACGGGCGTGTTCAACTACCGCTACCTTGATCTGCGCCTGGCCGAAGAGGCCGAGCGCACGCGCCGCCACGGCGGCCTCACGGCCCTGCTTTACCTGGACCTGGACGGCTTCAAGCAGGTCAATGACCAGTTCGGCCACCAGGTGGGCAACATCGTGCTGGAGCAACTCGCCACCGCCATGGCGCAGAGGGTGCGCTCCTGCGACGTGTTCGGCCGCCTCGGCGGCGACGAGTTCCTGGTCATCCTGCCGCAGACCGGCCGGCGGGAGGCATACGTGCTGGCCGAGCGCCTGCGAGAAGCCGTCGAGAACTACGTGCTGGAGATCGAGGACCACAAGGTCATTGACTTCATTCGCACCAGCATCGGCGTGGCGGCCTATCCGGTGAACGGGGAGAACATCGACCACGTTGTGACTGCCGCGGACAATGCCGTCTACCAGTCCAAGGAAGCCGGCGGCAACCAGGTCTCGATGGCCGACGAGTTCATCACCTCCGAGGCAGCCAACGAGCGCGTACTGAACCATGCCCGCAGGACCGAAGGAGTGTAGGCCGCTGTCGGCCGCCCCCCGAATGGAGGGATCACACCGTGATTGACGACGTCCTCATCGGCCTCGGCGTTGTGCTCATCCTGGTGGGGTTGCTGGGGTTGGCCCTGCGCGTCTACGGGGCCATCGCGCGTCCACCCGGAGAGGACGTCACGCAGTAGCGTCTGCCCGGCCTCGGCAGACCGCCCTTCCCGTCGAACTGCCCGCCTTTCTGCGTGCCCGCATTCAGCCACTCGGCAGGCAGATTCATCACCCTCCGCCGGCTGCGCAGCATGGGGCTGGAAGCCTTCTTGAATCCGGCTTGCACGTTGACGTAAGTTGGGTTGACTGGTCCTGAGCCGCGCCATTCAACTCCGGGGTGCGAAGATGAAGAAACTGCTGCTTCTGCTGCTGGCGGCTGCTGTGGTCGGCATCGTTCTGAGTCGCAGGACGGAACCGGAATCGGAGCCGGAGAAAGAGGAGAAGGACCAGGCGCCGATCACCGCCCTGGCAGAGCAGTCTCAGCCGCCGCAAGCACCCGTCCCGTCCGAACCCGTGGCGCTGTCCGCAACCGCCCCGACGCCCGATGAGGCGGAAGAAGCGCCGGCGACCGAATCAGCCGAGGCCCCCGAGCCGGAAACCATCTCCGAACCGGCCTCTGAGCCCGCTGAGCCTGAGAAGCCGGACCCCCTCAAGCAGATCGGCAGGCTCCTGGAAGACGGCGATCGCGTCGAAGCGCGCAGGCTGCTCACCGGGCTCTACCTGGAGGCCACTGGCGAGCGGGCGGAGAAGCTCCAGCGACTGCTGGACGGCATCAACGCGGAGCTGATCTTCAACCCGCGCTGCATCGAAGGAGCCGTAATCCACAGCGTTGAGCCCGGCGAAAACCTCACGAAGATCGCCCGCCAGTACGACGTGAACTGGCGCATGCTCGCCCGTATCAACGGCATGTCCCCCGACGGCCTGCTGCGCGCCGGGCAGCAGCTCAAGGTTCTGCCCGGCAAGACGCGCATAGTCGCCTGGAAGAGTGGCTTCAGGCTGGCCCTGTTCATTGACGATTACTACGTGAAGGAATACCCCATCGGCATCGGCAAGGAAGGCCGCACGCCGGTAGGCGAGTTCACAGTGGACAGCATGCTTGTGGAACCGCGCTGGTATTCCCCTGAGGGCAAGGTGATCGAATACGGCGAGGAAGGCCACCTGCTGGGAGACCGCTGGATCGGTTTTGAGGACGAACCGGGCGCGGCCGGGCTGGGCATCCACGGGACCACAGAGGACAGCAGCATCGGCACCGAATGCTCCAACGGCTGCATACGGATGACCAACCAGGACGTGACCGAACTCTACGACTTCGTGCAGATGGAAACCAGGGTGCAGATCAGGGAATGACCATGTACCGTGGGCAGAGCCTGGAGACCTACCTGGCGGATGCCGCCGCGCGTAAGCCGGCGCCGGGCGGTGGAAGCGTAAGCGCCGCGGCCGGCGCACTGGCGGCCGCCATGAGCGAGATGTCCGCCAACTTCACCGTCGGAAACGAAAAGTACGCCGACGTCCAGCAGGAAGTGGCCGCCATACTGGACGAGCTGGCCACGCGCCGGGACGAACTGCTGGAGCTGGTGGACAGGGACGTGGAGGCATACGGCGCCGTAGACGCGGCGTATTCGATGCCCCGCGAGAGCGACCAGCAGAAGGAGGAGCGCCGGGGGGCGATCCAGCAGGCGCTGCGCAAGGCCATGGCAGCGCCGTTCGACATCATGCACCAGTGCGTCGGCGTGGCCCGCCTGGCCGACCGGCTCGTCGAGATCGGTAACCGGAACCTGATCACCGATGTCGGCGTCAGCGCCATACTCGCCGGGGCCGCCTGCGCCGCCGCCCGCCTCAACGTCGAGGTGAACCTGAAGTTCCTGAAGGATCCCGACCTGGCGCGCGAGACTACTGCCGAGATGGATGAGATGAGCCGGGAGGTCCACGAGTGTCGGGAGCGTGTCTGCGCCCGCGTGGCTGACTATCTATCGCCCTGACGGAGTTTCTCCGCCGGAGGGCCGACGTGTTCGAAAGCTGGAAGATCGGCCGCAGTGCCGAGACCTGTGCGCGTTGCGGAGACGAGTTCCCCCAGGGGACGGCGTTCTTCTCCGCGCTTTCCGAAAACAAGGGCGAGGTGGCGAGGACGGACTTCTGCCCCGACTGCTGGGAGGACCTGCGGGCGGAGGGACGCGAGTTCTTCTGCTTCTGGCGCACCCGTCGGCCCGTCGCCGAGGACCGGCCGCAGGTGGATGCGCAGGAGATGCTCGATCTGCTGGACCGACTCGACCGGCCGGGGGACCAGCAGAAGGTCATCCTTCGCTTCGTGCTTGCGCTCTACCTGGTGCGGCGCAAGGAACTGAAGCTTGTCGGCGTCGGGGGCACGGGCGAGGAGGAGACCTTGCTGCTTGAGAAGCGCGCCTCCGATGAACAGGTCGAGGTGCGCAACCCCCACCTGAGCGAAGAGCAGATAGCAGCCGCCGCCGCGCAGTTGAGCCAGGCATTCGGCCTGCAAGAGGAGGCCCGCCCCGCCGCCTGAGTCGTTTCATTCCGTACGTCATGCCTTAAGCTGCTCTGTAGGGCGCATGGCTTGTAGCCCAGCCCTTCGGCTTCGCTCAGGGCCTTGAGCCTGCCGAAACGGCTCTGTCCCGCCCAAGGCGGGCCCCCTGGAGGGCCACGCTTCTGCGTGGCCGGGGGCAAGGCGGACGCGCGGAAGCGCGTCCCTCCACCGGCACGTCACGGAACCCGTCCGCCGGGCGGAGATGGTCCCTGGAGGGCCACGCTTCTGCGTGGCCGGGGGCAAGGCGGACGCGCAGAAGCGCGTCCCTCCACCGGCACGTCACGGAGCCCGTCCGCCGGGCGGAGATGGTCTCTGGAGGGCCACGCTTCTGCGTGGCCGGGGGCAAGGCGGACGCGCAGAAGCGCGTCCCTCCACCGGCACGTCACGGAGCCCGTCCCCCGGGCGGAGATGGTCCCTGGAGGGCCACGCTTCTGCGTGGCCGGGGGCAAGGCGGACGCGCGGAAGCGCGTCCCTCCACCGGCACGTCACGGAGCCCGTCCCCCGGGCGGAGTCGTTGCCGTTGTCACCTGTTCCACTGCTCTCCTTCTCCCCTGCCCTTCGACGTGCTCAGGGCCTTGAGCTTGTCGAAACGGCTCTGTCCCGCCAAAGGCGGACCCCCTGGAGGGCCACGCTTCCGCGTGGCCGCCGCGCCTGGTCCGGCGGGGACGCCGGACCTACCCGGTTTCTGCAGCACAGGCGGACGCGCAGAAGCGCGTCCCTCCACCGGCACGTCACGGAGCCCGTCCGGCGGGCGGCGTCGTTGCCGCAGCACTGCGGCGCTCGGCCCGGCGGGCCGAGGCGCTCCGCCACCGCTTTTGGACCGCACCAGCTTCCGCAGGGCTTGCGCGGGCAGACGACGCCGCGCGCCGCCCTGGGCTACGACTGAGTCGGCCCTGTCGGGCCTCAAAGACATCGACCACGCCGCAACACCGCCGGAGGCGGGACTGCCGTACTGCCTTGCTATCTTGCCCCCCGGTCTCTATAATCGCTCGGTAGCCCATCTACAGATGGGTAGGCTCGGCGTCCCTTGGGCTTCGAAGCCTTGGCGTAGTGGGCTCGCCGGACCTGGCGCGGCGGGGATGCCGCGCTTACCTCAGTGAGGGGAGCAGCCTTTCAGAAGGCTGGCAGAGGTCGGCTTCGGGAGGTGGGCAGTGGGGAGTATGACTTCCAGCCGGGGGCATCTGACGCGCCGCCTGGCAGCGGTGTGCGTCTGCGTGCTGGCACTGGCGGCCGCTCTGCCGGCGCGGGCACAGGACGCCCCTGAGGCGTACATTCTGCGCCTGGAGGGCATGATCAACGACGCCTACGCTGAGGCCGTCCAGCGCTATATCGAGCGGGCGAAGGAGCGGGGCGTCAAGACATTCATCCTCGAGCTGGACACGCCGGGCGGCACCGTCGGCGCTTCCGAGAAGCTGGGCGACTACATCTTCCGCCAGGAAGACATCGAGGTCATCGCCTACATCAACGACCAGGCGTACAGCGGCGGGACGATGGTCGCGCTGGCCTGCCAGGATATCTACATTGACGGCGCCACCGGGCGTATGGGCGATGTCGCGCCCGTCGGCCCGGGCGGCCAGATACAGGGCGAGAAGATACAGGCCGTCATCCGCACCACCATGCTCAGCTACGCCCGGGGCCGCGGCTATCCCGAGGCGCTGGTCAAGGCCATGGTCACCAAGGAGCTGGAGGTCCTTCGGGTCACAATGCACGACGATCCGAAGCCGCACTACATGACCGGCATCGAGTTTAACGCGCTGGACGAGGAGGAGATGGCGCGGGTGGTGGACAGCGAGGTGGTGGTCGCCGGGACGGAGCTTCTGACGATGCACGCCGACCAGGCGGTCGAGTACGGATTCGCCCGGCAGAAGGTCAGCAGCCGGCAGAACCTCTACGACGTGCTGGAGCTGGACCCCGGCGCCGTCGAGCGGCTCTACCTGACCCCCTCCGAGCGCGTGCTGACCATTCTGGACATGTTCAGCCCGCTGCTCATCGTGGGGGGCTTCCTGCTTCTATACCTGGAGCTGACCAATCCGGGCTTCGGTGTGCCGGGCATCCTGGGCATCGGCTGCTTCGTGGCGTTCTTCATGATCAAGTGGACGCTGCACTACGCGCACCTGCTGGAGATACTGCTGTTTCTGGCGGGGCTGTTGCTGCTGATGGTCGAGGTGTTCCTGATTCCCGGTTTCGGGGTGGTGGGCGTGGCCGGGCTGATTCTGTTGTTCGTCAGCCTTGTCTTGACGTTTCAGCAGTTCACGGTTCCGCACACGGCCAGCGAGTTCCGGGCTTTCCAGATGAACCTGCTGAAGGTGATCGGGGCGCTGGCCGCGTCGGTGATCGGCATGGCGGTGATGCTGCGTTTCCTGCCCTCGCTGCCCGTGTTCGGGCGCATCGTGCATCGCGGCAGTCTCGCGGCCGCCTTCGCCAGCGAGGGGCTCGAGCGGCGCACGCCGGGCCTGGAGGAGATGATCGGCGAGGTGGGCGTGGTGCTGACCGCGCTGCGCCCGGCCGGCACGGCGCGGTTCGGCGACAGACGGCTGGACGTGGTCACCGAGGGCGAGTTCGTCGAGACTGGCGAGCGCGTGCAGATACAGCAGATACACGGCAGCCGCATCGTCGTAGCGCCGCACGAGGAGATCTAAGCCGTGGAGCCACGGCGGACACGGACAACGACACCGATGAAGACAGGATTCTAACCACAACGACACCACGAGCACGACGAAAGGCGGGACAGTGATGGAGAACAGGACAGGACGGATGCACCTCGGACTCCCTTTGCTGTCCGTATCCTGCCTGTCCCGTACGTCCGGTGTGGTCGGTCTGCATCTGCGTTCGTCTGCGGTTTCATGCTTCTGGGCGTAGTTGTGTCTCGATAGCGGAGGAGAGCGGTGGAGTTCACCATCATCATCGGTGTCTTCCTGTGTGGGCTTCTGGCGATGGTTGTGGAGCTGTTCATCCCGGGCGCCATCATCGGGCTGATCGGTTTCTGCGCCGTGCTGGGCAGCATCATCTACGCCTTTGCCATCGGCTACAACGTCACCGGCGTGGTGCTGGTGCTCTGCTCGCTGGCCTTCGTGCCGGCGTTTTTCGCCCTGTGGAAGAGCGTGGTGGGCAAGTACTTCGCCCTGACGACGGACCAGCGCGACTACCGCCCCTCCAGCACGGTGGGCGAAGACCTGCTGGGCGTGGAGGGTGTGGCGCTGACCACTTTGCGTCCCAGCGGCATTGCCCGGCTGAACGAACGCCGTTACGATGTAGTTACCGAGGGGGAGATGATCCAGAAAGGCACCCCCGTCAAGGTAGTGGACGTATCAGGCAACCGAATCGTCGTGCGAGCCGTCTGAGCCGGGAAGCGCCGGGCGGCGCCGAGGAGTTGACCTTCAACAGAGGAGCTCGGGATCATGCTCGAACTACTGGCGCAACAGGGCGGCGAGGCCATGGTGGTGGTGCTCATTCTGGCTGCTGTAGTCGTCGTTCTGGCCTTCCTTCTGTTCTTCTTCACCTATGGGTTCCTGTACATAAAGGCGCTGCTGGCCGGAGCCCACGTGAGCATATTCGAGATCGTGGGCATGAGGCTGCGCGGCGTGCGGCCGTCGGTCATCGTGGACAGCCGCATCATGGCCATCAAGGCGGGCCTGCCCGTCGAGACCGTGGCCCTGGAAACCCACTACCTGGCCGGGGGCAACGTGCTGAACGTCATCCGCGCGCTGATCGCAGCCAGCAAGGCGCGCATCCAGCTCACCTTCAACCAGGCATGCGCCATTGACCTGGCCGGCCGCGACGTGCTGGAGGCCGTCCGCACCAGCGTCAACCCCAAGGTGATTGACTGCCCGGACCCCACCAAGGGACGTGAGACGGTCGCCGCCGTCGCCAAGGACGGCATCCAGCTCCAGGCCAAGGCCCGCGTCACCGTGCGCGCCAACCTGGAGAGGCTGGTCGGCGGAGCCACTGAGGAGACCATCATCGCCCGTGTCGGCGAGGGCATCGTGACCACCATCGGCCGCTCGGAGACCTACAAGGTCGTGCTGGAGAACCCCGATATCATCTCCCGCCGCGTGCTGGAGAAGGGGCTGGACGCCGGCACCGCCTTCGAGATCGTCTCGATCGACATCGCGGACGTGGACGTGGGCGAGAATATCGGCGCCAAGCTGCAGGCCGACCAGGCCGAGGCCGACAAACGCGTCGCCCAGGCCCTGGCCGAGCGCCGGCGCGCGATGGCCGTCGCCCGCGAGCAGGAGATGTCCGCACTGGTGGCCGAGAACCGGGCCAAGGTCGTCCTGGCCGAGGCCGAAGTCCCCAAGGCCATCGCCCAGGCATTCCGCGAGGGCAACCTGGGCATTATGGACTACTACGCGCTGAAGAACATCCAGGCCGACACCGACATGCGGCAGTCCATCAGCGGGCAGGCCAGGGAAGAGGAGGGCGGGGGCTGATCCCGCCAACGTTTTCCTATGTCGGCTGGTTGCAGGACCAGTTAGGGAGGCGGCGCACACTCACTAACCGGGTGGGCGCGGCGTGTCGCCGCGCCTGGTCCGGCGAGGACGCCGGAACTACCGTTTCTGAACACACCGTTGTGGCGTGGAGCAGGTCATGGCCCGGCGCAGGGAACTGAGCGAGGAGCAGTTGCGGAGCGTCGCGCGGCAGGCGCTGGATAAGATCGCCGGCGCCGACGACCCGGACGCCACCGCTGCGCAGGCGTTCCGCCAGGCGCCCTCCTCGCGCGTGCGCCAGGCAGTGGTCGGCGCCAGCACCGGCGCCCCTGACGAGGTGACCCGCGCCATCCTGCGCGCCGCCCTCAACAGCGGAGACGCGGAGGCCGCCCGCGCCGCTACCGAACTACTCGTTGACCTGAGCGAGACGCCGGCCGGGGTTGACCTGCTGGAGGAGTGCTTCGGGGACGGGAAGTCGGGCATCCGGCGCCGCGCTGCCGAGGCGCTGGAGAGCTTCCAGCAGCCCGAACTCGCCCCCTACCTGGCCCGGGCGCTCAAGGACGAGGAGGACACCGTCCGACGCAGCGCCACCGGCACGTTCGGCATCATCATCGGCACGCCTTCCCACGGGCTGCAGGCGGCCATCGTGGAGCAGCTCGCCGAACCGGACAGCGAACTGGCCCGGGCTATTACCGACAACGAGGACGTGCAGGTGCGGCGCCAGATCGCCCAGGCGCTCGCTTTCATTGACTCGCCGGACGTGTTGCCCACGCTGGAGGTGCTGGCCGGCGACGCCGACGAGGAAGTACGCCAGGAGGCCGTCCTCTCGCTGGCGGCCATCGGGTCTGAGCGCGCCGTCGAGCTGATGGGCGCCGCGCTGACGGACACCAGCTACCGCGTCGCCTCCACCGTGCTGGACATGCTGGCCGCCTCGCTGGGCAGCGGCTCGGGCGCTTTGCTGCAATACCTGCGCCGGGCGCTGGACCACCCGCTGGCCGAGGTGCGCCGCCACGCCGTGCTGATGCTCGACGCCTACTCTCCTACCGACGTCACCGACCTGCTGGAGAAGGCGACGCGCGACAAGGACTTCGAGGTCAGCCGGCAGGCCGGACAGATGCTGCGGCGGATCAGCCGTGGGCGCCATCTGGACTGGCTGGGCGAGGAAATCGAAGAGCAGGTGGCCGGCGAGCGGGCGCGCACCGTGTGGGAGGCGGGCGACATCGGCCACGAGGCCGGAACCGCCGGCGACCGCGGAGAGACCGAAGCGGCCATAGACCTGCTCGAACACGCGCTGCGCGAGGGCTCTTCCTCGGAGAAAGTCCATGCCCTCAACGAGCTGTCCTCCCTGGTGGACATCGGAGATTCCGAGGCCATGAGGCAGGCGCTGCACGACAGGGACAGCGCCGTGCGGAGCCGGGCGGCGGACTCGTTCGCCTACACCCACGACGCCGGCTTCCTGGTGCACATGCTGCGGGAGCACGAGGATCCCCTGGTGCGGCGCCGCGCGGCGGAGGCACTGATCGGCAATCCGGGCGGTCCCAAGGAGCGCGGGCGTGAACTGGGCCGCTCGGTGACCTTCACCTCCGCGCGCACGGCGGGCCTGGTGCTCTTCGGACATTTCCTGGACGCGTTCGACGATCCGGACCCCGGCGTGCAGCAGTTGGCCTGCGAAGCCGTGCGGGAGACGGCACAGCACGTCGGGCTGGTGCCCGTCGGGCCGACATTGGACGCCCTGAACCGGCTGATGGAGGATGAGGCCGCCTCTGTGCTGCTGCAGGAGGACGCCGAGCACGCCGCCAAAGTCGTACGCGAGACGCGCTACGGCCGCGTTGTCGCGGAGGGCGCCGAACAGGTGCTGCAGTGGCGGGGCGAGCTGGCCCGCCAGGCCCACGCCGTGCGCTGGGACGCCGAGGCCGGCACGTATGCACTCGCGAGCGAGGTCGGCGCGGAGGTCGTGGAAGACTGGCTGGAGCGCTACGACGTGCCCGAGGCCAACGCCGAGGCTCTGCGCAGTCCGGCGCCGGGGCAGGAACCCCTGCCGGCGAGCGCGGCCGACGCAGTTCTCGACGGGTTGGCGCACGACCTGCGCTATGCACTGAACGCCATGGCGCGCGCCGCCCGGGCCCTGCGCCTGATCGGGCGCGAGCCGGAGGGTAACCCGCTGGAAACGTGGGGTAGGGCGCTGTCCGCCGGGCCCAGCCTGGACTGGGGGGGCTCAGCGCAGCACGGAGACGACGTGCAGCGCCTGGTCCGGCTGCGGCGCATCGCGTGGCTGGAGGCCGAGCGGGCGCGCCAGGCGGTGGCCGGCACGCTGAGTGGAGACTTCCTGGCCGAGCTTCTGGAGGACGAAGACGAAGGCGTCCGGCTGGCGGCGCTTGCCGCACAGGCTGAGATAGCCCCCGAGGCCGCCGATCTGGAGCAGATGGAGCGCCTGGCCGAGAGCCACGCGGACGAGCGCGCGTTCGCCGCGCCCGTCGGCCAGGCGGGGCTGGCGCTTGTGCGGGCCGGCCGGCCGGGGGGCGTCTCCGTGCTGCGCCGGGCCATCGGCGCTGCCCGAGTGCGATATCGCCTGCGCCTGACCCAGTCCCTGGCGGCCGCGGCCCAGGAGAAAGCCGTCCGCCGCATGTTGGAGGACAGCCTTGACGGGGACGAGCTGCGCGAGCCGGAAGCGCTGTGCGTGGCCCTGGCGATCCGCGCGGCGGGCGGGGAGACGGCCGAACCGCCTCCGACCGACGAGCTGTCCAGCACGGAAGCCCGTTGCGCGGCGCTTGCTCTGCGGGCAGCGGCCAACGAAATGGAACCGGCCGAGCGGCTGGAGGAGATGCTGCGCGACGGGGAGGCGGCCGAGCGCTACTTGAGCGCGGGATACCTGGCCGCGGCGCGCGTGTGGAGCGCGGTGCTGGTGTTCTCCAGCGTCCGCGACCAGGACGTGCCCCTGTCGGTGCAGCTCATCTGCGCGTCGTCGCTGGTCGAGTGCGGGCACCCGGGCGGGCTGGCCTGGTTCGAGAAGGTGGCTGATTCGGTGCACAGCATCAGTCAGGCGCGCCGGCTTCTCTACATGAGCCGAGCCGTCGAGAATGCGATTCCTCTGATGCTCAACTGCAGCGCTGTCAACGTGGGAAGGTTCGTATGATGACTTCGGCCTATCGGGGTATCTGTCATGGATCCTGACCTTGTGATCGGGTTCATCTTCGTCGTCATAATCATAATCAGCCTCGCACGCAAGGGGCTGGAGAAGCTGGCCGAGCAGGCCGGCCAGGCCGGCGAGGGAGGCGGCCCCTTCGAGGCGAGCGCCGACCAGATAGAGGATTTCCTCCGCAGCCTGGGCAAGCCCGCCGGCGGGGAGCAACAGGCGGAGCCCCCGGCCGCGCCCGCTCAGCAGCCCCCCCGATCCCAGGCCCGGCGTCCTCGGCCCTCTCGCCCCAGGAAGACCACCCGAC
>JAWOCH010000248.1:0-10815 GCA_046483865.1 Candidatus Brocadiia bacterium
AGTGACCGGCGGGGCGGCTAGGGCGAGCGGGCCATCAACCGTTCAATGGCTTCGGCCACCTGTCGCCTGGCGCCCTCGGTCTTCTCGGCAGTCAGAAGCTCTATCTCCCGCTTGCGCTTCAGCAGCGCCTGCATCGTCTCGCCTGACTCGGCGGCCCGCCGGCCGAACCAGCCGCGGATGACCGACCAGTCCAGTTGCACCCGACGCACGCCGACATCCACCGGCACCATCACCGCCAGCAGTATCAGGAACCAATCGGCTATGGGCAGAGAGTTCGACTTGGCGGGGCTGTGGTGCTCGAACAGGCGCTCCGCCGTTTCGTCGCCGCTGAGCAGGCGCCCGCCCGTCCGGCGGGCTATCTGTTTCAGGACGATGGGGTTGGAACGGAAGCGCAGATACTCCGGCGAGTAGGGCACGACGAACCCGCCGACCTGCCGTTCCTGCCCGCCCGGTCCGGCGGCGACGGCCACCACCTGGTAGCGCCCCTCGCCCCACAGGGGAAAGTTGCCCTCATAGCGCCGGGGGCCCACCTGGCGCAGGCGCACCGTGTCCGAGCGCCCGTGCGGACCTTTCACGGCCGCCTCCACGTCCAGGAACCGCTCCTCGGGGAATGTGTCCTCCACCAGGATCACCCCTCTGCCGCCGGAGGCGAACATCCTGGACTGCAGGTGGCCCTCCTCGCGGGTGCGGCTGATGCCGGTCACAAGCTGCTCGACGAACGCGGCGTACTTATCCCAGTTGACCCAGTCGTCGGCCCAGTTGGGCGAAAGGTCCGCCGTGAAAGCAGCCGTCTTGCCCGTGCCGTAGCGCCAGGTAGCCAGCACGGGATCCGGCAGCTCCTTCTCCGGACCCTCCAGGACGGTCAGGGCACGCGCCCGCGGCGTGGTCAGCACGTAGCCGTCCAACTGGGGCACGGCGGGGATGCCCTTCATGATCGGTGAGGGCGCCTCGAACCCGGGGGTGAAGGTGACGTTCCGGATCATCGAACGCCTGAGCGTCTTGGCCTCCTTGATGAAGATGGAGGGCAGCATCTGAGGCGTGCGGGGATAGTAGAACTTGCCCCCCGTTGACCGGGCGATGGAGCGCATCAGCTTCGGGCCCTGGTTGTTGTGCGGGTTGATGACCACGGTCGTGATGCTGACCTTGGCCTGCTGAAATGCCTGGAGCAGTTTGGGTGTGGGGGGAGAGGGATCGCCGTCGGAAATGATGATCATGTGCCGGGTGGCGGCATCGGTGGCCTTCAGCCCGGTCAGGCCCATCTGCATAGTGGTGCCGAAGTCGGGCATGTCGCCGATCTGGGCCTGGTTGACCAGTCGGACCAGCCGCTCGTACTCGGCGGCGGGGGTCATGGGGAAGACCCAGCCCGCCCCCGTGGTCCCGTAGCTGAAGGCGAGGGCGCCGACCTCATCCTGGTCGCCCAGCACGCGGATGGCCTCCTTGGTGATGCGCTTGGCCCACGTGTTGCCCTGGGGGAACTCACACGTGTGCAGCACGATGGCCAGGGCGCCCTTGGGCATGACCTTCTTCTGCTTCACGTCCATCGTGACGGGCAGGGCTTCCTCGACGGGGGTCCGGTGATAGCCTCCGGGTCCGTAGCTGTTCGGCCCGCCCACCATGAGGAAGCCGGTGCCCTGATGGTAGACAGCGTCGCGCAGGGCGGCGAGCTGGCGCACGTCGAAGGCATCTGCCGGCACGTTGACGAAGATCACACAGTCGTAGGGCATCAGGGACATGGGATCGGCGGGGAATTCGTAGCCCACCTGCCTTTCGACCTGGAAGCGGGACGTGCGCAGTGCCTGGGCCAGGGGCTGCCAGTCACGGGGATCGGCCGCCGGGTCGGTCACCAGCAACACCTTGCCCTCGCCGGCCAGGTAGATGTGGCCCACCGCCTGGTTGTTCTCCTGCCAGCCGTCCATCTCGGGCGGCAACTCCAGGCGGGCGACGTACTCGTAGTAGCCCGGCTCACGGAGCCGAAGCGGCAGCGTGTAGCGGTTCTTGCCCGCCTCGAACTCCACCTGCCCGCTGTACACCGTCCGCCCGTTCTCCTCCAGGTAGAGCGTCCCCTGTCCTTCACGGAGCGACGAGAGCACCAGCGCGGCCTCGTAGGTCTCGCCCACGCGCACCTGGCGGGGCAGCTCCATCTTCTCCAGCCACGCTTCGTGCTCGTAGTCGTATTCGACCGGCAACACGTCGACCGGGATGCCTCTCGACTCCAGCTCCTGCAGGGCGGCGGGCAGCGCACCCTCGGTGGCGACCCCGTCGCTGACCAGCACAACGCGCCCCAGGTTCTCCTGCGGTATCATGGCGCCGGCCAGCGACAGGGCCTTGCCCAGGTTGGTCCCATCGGGGGGCACGCGGGCGTTTATCGTCTCGAAGGGGAAACTGGGCCGGGGCGGCAGTTCCACCGCCGCATCCCGCCCGAACACCACCAGGCCGGCTTCGTCCGACTGCGGCTTGTCGGAGACGGTCTCGACCACATAGCGCAACGCCTGGTCAGAGGCCGACTCGCCGATCGAGTCCGACAGGTCGAGTGCGTAGACCACCGACAGCACGTCATTGGTGCGGACCGCCCGCGGCTGAGCCAGCAGCGCTATGGCCAGCCCCACCAGGCAGAGCCGCACCAGCAGGGCGGCCGTCCATCGCCAACCCCGCAGCCCGCTGGCCCCCGCCACCTGCATCCACCAGAACCAGGGCAGAACCGCGCTGAGCAGGAACGCCCACGGAGCCGTGAACAGAATCACCCCGCCCAGCTCCAGCCCGATGCACGCGGAGGCGAACACGACCAGGAAGACCAGCAGTGGCAGGGCGGTGCGCAGCCGCACCCGCTCGCGGGGCGGCGGCAGGACTTCGCGCACCAGCGATATCGGTCTCAAGGCAGAAGCTCCACTATCCGCCGGTTGCCCGTATCAGCGACCAGGACACGCCCATCGGGCGTGACCTCCAGACCCCAGGGCGTGTGCATTCGGCCCTCAGCATGGCCCACTGCCCCCCAGCGGCCGACCAGCCGGCCGGCGGCCGTGACGCGACTGACGCGCCCCGCGCCGTACTCCACCACGTAGAGGTCGCCCTGCGGGCCGACGGCTATGTCGTAGGGCAGCCGGAACGACGGCGCCTCCTCGCCGCCCAGCACGCCCAGCGACCGGCCGTCCGCCGTGAACACCTGCACCCGTCCGTTCATGGCGTCTGCCACGTAGAGCCGGCCATCGTGCCACGCCAGCCCGGACGGACGCTGGAACTGCTCCGCCCCCGCGCCGAACGTGCCGAACTCCAGCAGCAGTTCGCCGTCCGCGCTGAACTTCTGCACGCGGTCGTTCGAGCCGTACTCGGCCACGAAGAGGTCGCCCTCCCCGTCGGCGGCAACGGCCACCGGATAGATGAACCGGCCGGGGCCGGTGCCCTCGCCGCCGAAGCGGAGCAGTTCCCGCCCCTGGCGGTCGAACACGATCACACGCGAGTAGTGCGTGTCCGCCACCACCACCCGGCCGTCCGGCAGCACGCAGAGGCCCTCGGCGGTGCCGACCTCGGACTCGGGCATCGTCCATTGCCGCGCCACGTTGCCCTCCGCGTCGTACACGAGCATCCGCCCGGCGGTATCGAGCACATAGACCATCCCCTCGGGGCCGACGGCAACTGCGCGGGGGGCCGGGATGCTGGCGCCGGCGGGGGGCAACGGCCAGTGCCTGACAGCCGAGACGTGCAGGGCGGGCTCCTGCGCTCTGCCGCAGCCGATCAGGACGGCCACCAGCAGCACCGCCAGCACGCGCAACGCCACCGTCATGCCCCGGCGCAGGCGGTCGCCATCGGTCCGGTGGGCGAAGCAGCGGCGCTCTCCCGTGGGCTCGTGCCGCAACTCCGACTCCGCCACGGACCCTTGGAAACGGGTGGCTTCCACCCGCAGGGGACTCTGCGCGTCCGGCACCACGCTGATGTGCTCCGGCCGATAGCAGCGCCGCACGGGCGCTCCGTTGGCCAGCCAGCGGGCGGCGTCCTGTTCGCTCAGCCAGTTGACCGGTCCGAGGCATTCCGCCTGCTCGCGCGTGCGCGGCTGCCAGTAGAGCGTCTCAACGGCGCCCGCGTAGATCAGCCGCCCGCCGCGCAGGCAAAGGACCTCCTCGGCCTCCCCGATGACTGACTCCGGCCGATGGGTGGCGAAGACGAGGGAAGCGCCGCTGCGGGCCAGGTGAGTGCGGATGACGCGCCAGTAACGGCCCGCCCGCGCCTGGTCCACGTGGCTGAGGGGCTCGTCCAGCACCAGCACGGCCGGCTCGGCGGCCAGCGCGCGCGCCACGCCCAGGCGGGAGCGCTCGCCCATGGACATCTCGGCGGGGTGGGCTCCGGCACGGTCGGCGATGTCGAATGCCTCCAGAAGCTCGTCCACGCGCGCCTCCCGGCCCCCGGGCGTGACGGCCTCCAGGTGTTCCCGAGCGTTCAGGTGGAGCCAGAGCCCGCCGTCCTGGGGCGCCCAGAACAGCGGCAGCGCGTGCCTCCCGGCGGTCGGCCCGCCACCGACCACGCCGGCGTCTGGCTGCTCGTAGCCCACCAGCAGGTTGAGCAGCGAGGTCTTGCCCGCCCCGGAGCACCCAAGCACGGCGGTGACGCCGGCGTGGACGCCGGCGGACACGCCGTCCAGCCGCAGAGTGGGAGCGCGTCCGAGCCGGACGGACTCCAGTTGCCACAGGGTATCAGGCATGGGTCCATAGCCTCGCGAGGCCGCCCCTGGCCGCCTCCGCGAGCAGAAGAAGGAGAAGGGGGGCACACAGGGTCACGCACAGCATGGCGCCGAGGGCCGCGCTGCGCCCGTAGTGCATCAGGTTGTAGAGCCGCACGCCGGCGGGCGTGACCGCGGAGGGTGCCAGCACAGCGGAGGCCGTCAGGTCGAAGTAGCCCCAGCAGAACAGCAGGAACACCGCCCAGAACCTGCGGCGCACCTGCAGGTCCCACAGCAGGCGGCGCCCGGCGCGACGCACACGGCGCAAGGCCGAGGCCGCCATTTGCCGGGCCACGTGCGCCGCCCCGCTCGGTGTCAGCTTCGCCAGCAACAGCCGCAGCACAATGGCGAACGGCACCAGCAGCAGCGAGAGGCACAGCCAGAGGGGCACGGGCGTGTCGTAGAGCCACCGCAGCAGCGGCGCCTGGAACAGCGCCAACAGCAGCAGAGACAGAACCAGCGGGCCGACCAGTCCCGGAACCAACACCGCCACGGCGGGGAGCGCTCCGGGCCACCTCCAGCGGCGCCGCAGTCCGTGCAGCAGAACGCCGGCCACGGCATAGGCGCAGACGGCCGAGGAAGCGCCGAAAAGCAGGCTGCCGGCTATCCCTTTCGCCAGCCCCGGATGGCGCGCCAGCAGGCCGAAGCCCCCCAGCATGTCCCGCGCCGCCACGGCAGCCGGCACCACGCCCGTGGCAGCCAGGGCCACGGCCAGGTAGAGCCACAGCCCAACTCCTGCCGCCCGTCCGGCGGCCGGGGCCACGGCTTCGGGCTCTTCCCGTCCACCCCGCCAGCGCAGCATTAACCCGAGCAGGAGGAAGAGCACCAACATCTCCACCGCCAGGGGCAGCAGCGCAAGCTGCACCGACCGCCCCAGCGCCAGGCCGCCCGCATGAGCGTCAAACAGCGACACCGTCCAGGTGGAAATGCCGAACAGCGACGCCAGCTCGAACTCCCCGAAGGCAAGCAGGAACACCAGCGCGAACGCCGCCGCCCACGCCCCGGCCGAGGCGCGCAGGCGGAAGGCCGTCTCTCGCAGCCACGCCGCCGACCTGCCGGCCCCGGCCAGCCGGCGGCAGTGCAACGCCTCAGGCGAGAGCCCGACCGGCGCGATCCGAAGGGCCACTGCGGCGACCGGTGTCAGACGGAACGCCAGCAGGGCCACGTAGAGCAGCTCGTTCCAGGTCGGATGGTGAACCAGCGAGAGGGAGAAGTGCGAGTAGCCGTAGCCGACCAGCAGGGACGGCACCAGGAACGGCAGCAGCAGCACGACCCAGGCGATCCGGCGAGTCGTCCGGCCGAGACGAGCGATGCCCGCCCGCGCGCACTGCCCCAGGAGCAGGCACAGCACCCCCGCCGCCAGGGCGCGCAGCAGCGCCCAGCCGCATTGGGGGGCCATGTTCACTCCAGGTATGCCTCCTTCAACCACGCCAGGCACTCGGTGCGCGCCCCGCCCAGATCGGTCAGGGACACGCCGTCTTCGGCCCAGCGCTTCAACTGCTGCACTTCAGGGGGAATCGAAGCCTCCGGCACCGGCCCGAGCGGCACCTGGCGGCTGCGCGCGTTGGCCAGCCGGACCTCACACTGCTCGGACAGCAGGTAATCCACCAGCCGTCGGGCGGCCTCCGGGCGGTCAGTGCCGCGGATGATGCAGACGGTGTTCGGGATGCATATGGTCGAACCGTCTTGCAGGCGCACCGGCACGGCCTCGACGGGCTCGCCGGCGTCCCTGGCCAGGAAGAAATCGTCCGTGTCGGTCAGGCCCATGTGGCAGACGCCGGAGGCCACCAGGTCTTTCACCTGGGCGTTACCCATGACCTCGCGCACGCCACGGCGGCGCCACTCCTGGTGCCATTCCTTCAGCTTCTCAGCGCCCCAGCGGTGCCACAGGACGGTGTACTGGGTTCGCGTGGTCCCATAGAGCGGCTTGGCGATCGTGACCTTCGACAGGTCGCCCTCGAGGGCGGCGGCGACGGCCTCCTGCGTGGGCTGCATGGCCTCGGTGTTGACGATCCAGACCCTGAGGCGGGAGCCGAAGCCCGCCCAATGACCCTCGGGATCGGTGAACTCGCGCGGTATGCGCTCCCAGCCGGAGCCCCTGTAGGGCGCCAGGACGCCCTCCTCCTTGAGCCGCAGCGTGCCGAGCAGCTCGTTGTTCCAGAACACATCGGCCCGCGGGCGGTCCTTCTCCCGGATCAGCAGCTCGATCAGGCCCAGGGACTTGGTCGCCTCGGTGTCGAAGCGGGGGGCGACGCGTATGCCGGTGCGCTCCTGGAAGGCGTCCAGGACGGACTCGGAGTAGACAGAATCATGTGCGCAGTAGACGACCAGGGGGTTCTCGGCGCCGCGCCAGAACACCACGTGAACCGCCACCAGCACGGCGGCGGCAACGAACGGAACGGCGAACCCGATCAACAGTGTGCGCCTAAGGCTGCGCTGCACGGGGCTCCTCGAGGTAGTCGAAGTATGTCTGCACAACGTCGTGGTAGGCCGGAGGGATCTGCTCCCGCAGGATGGCCTCGCTGGCGCCGCGCTTGACTTCGCGAACGGCCTCGGCGTAGTCCATTTCGGCTTCGCCGGTCTCCGAGACGCCGCTGGTGGTCATGGACATCAGCATCCTTCCCGCCGTGATGTCGGAGCGGGCCTGGTCCGGCTGGAAGTCGGTGTCTTGCTCCGGGTCTTCGCCGGCCAACCCGCCCGCGCCCATGCCCGGTCCCAACATGCCAAGCCCGCCGCCGCCGGTCTTGCCCTTCTTGCCGATCATCTTCCCATAGAGAGCGATGTAGGCGGTCAAGCTGGCGCAGTTGCCGCCGGTGCAGCAGCCCAGCTTGTTGCACATGCGCGCCATGCGTATGGCCTCCAGCGCCTGCTCGAGGGACTGCATGTCGCGGCTGCACTGGGCCAGGGCACCCAGTTCCAACGATGCCAGGTCAAGCGACTCGATCATGCCGCGCAGCGCGTCTCCCGACAGTCCCTCCAACTCGGCCAGGGAGAGCTGTTCGAGTGCCCGGCTGAGCGCGGCGCTGCACGACGAGGAGCCTGCCTGCTCGGCCATGAACTTGCGCATCTCCTCCAAGCGCTCGCGCAGTTCGGCCTCCAGTTTCTTGCGCGCTTCGGCGTCTTCTGCGGCGGCCAGCTTGCGGGCCAGTTCCTTCAAGGAGGCCAGTTCCTTCTCAAGGGCGGCTGTGTCGCCCTTGCCCAGCTCGCGGCGCCACTTTTCGACCTTGCGGCCGCCGGCTTTGCCGAAGCGCTGGGCCTGGCCGGCGCGGGTGAAAGCGTCCCTGAGGCGCTTGTCTCCGGCCTTGCGCCAGAGCCTTTCCATGTTGGCTCGCTGTTCCTTCAGCCGGCGGAGGTTGTGTTCCTGCTCGGCCGGCTTCAGCGCGTCCAGTTCCCTCTTCAGCTCATTGACGGCCTTCTGGACCTCGCGGGAAAGCTCCGCCTCGGGGTTCTGCTTGCGCAGGGCCTCCGCGCGCAACGCCGTAGCCTTGCGGCTCTTGCGCAGGGCCTCCTCCCTCTGCTCGGCGCGCTTGCGCTCTGCGGCATGGCCGAAGGGATCGAACTGAGGCAGGTACAATACCCCGGCCAGCAGCACGGCAAGCACCAGCACGGCCTTGCCCGCCCGCCTGGCCCACCGGAAGGGCACAACGCGACGCGCCCGCACGCCGGCCGCCTGGTCCTCCGCTGTGTCGAGAACCAGCGGCTGGAAGCGGCCGGCCGTGCCGGCGATCAGCACGGCCGTAAGGAACACGTCTTCGGTCTGCGCCCGCTGGTCGGTCAGGTGCGCCACGTGGCGGGCAGCCACGCGACGATGGAACACCACGGCAAGCACCAGGGCCACCCCCGGCAGCACGGCCAGCGTCACAGGGGTGAACCGGTCGGGGATGACAGCCAGAAGGCGTGAACAGGCCAGCAGGACAGCGTACAGCGCCGCGGCACCCAGAAGGAAAGCGTAGAACCGGGCGCTGAAAGCGCACAGATGCCACCGAAGCGCCACCCGTCGCAACAGCCGCTGGGCACGATCACCCACCTGCGGCCTCCCCATTTGCGTCAACCGCCCGGCTCCTTACACTTGCCAGAAATCATTGTACATCATGCCGGCCTTTCACGCCACCGCCAGAGAGCCCCCGCGAGTCACAATCTCGATGGGGGCGCCCCTCTTCGGGGTGACCGGGGCCGTTGCTATGCCCCGGGGCAGGCCGTTCGGCAGGGCTCGGGGCCTGTCGCAGTCGAGTTCCGTGCTTGCATTGGGTTCCACCCCGACGGTGCATCGCCCCTGGCCCCCGCCCTGCGCTTCGCAAAGGACGGAACGCATGGTATCCTGAGCTGACCCCCATCGCGCCGCAAAGAGGGGGTCGCGAACATATGGGTTTCACCGAACTGAATACATCAACAGGGAGATGGCCATGCGCGGCCTCGACACTTTGATCTTGCTGCTGTTCGTGCTCTCTGCCGTCGGCGCTTCGCCCGTCCATGGCGGCGAACTGCCGGTGCGCAACCCCGCCGACGAGGGCTGGACGCCGGTGTCGAGCGGCGTGCGCAACCCGCTGAGCCTGCGCCAGATACGGCGGATCACGGGCGTCTCAGAGGACGGAGGCGCGTTCGTGCTGGACCTGGGCGACCCGCGCTACCACGGCTACATCCACGCCGGGCCGTATCCCTTCGAGACGGCTGAGAGCGACTACGACTACCCCCGCTACCGGGTCTCTTCTTCCCTGACTGACGGGCGGGGCATGATCCAGGTCAGTCGCTTCTTCCGCGACAAGTACAACGCCAACGACTGGCCGTCCGACACGATGGCGGTGGCGTACCGGCTGGAGCTGTACCGCGCGCAGGGAGACGGACACTGCCGCCCGGTGGGCTTCTGCGACGGGAAGGTGGCCTTCGAACTGAGCGGACCGACCGTCGGGTCCGGCATCGCCAGGAAGGTTACCATCGTGGAGGGTCCGTTCCTGTCGCTGAAGCGCAGCGACCAGCCGGATCAGGTCATGGTGGCGTGGGAGACCGACGAGCCGTGCACGGGGACCGTCTACCTGTCCGGCCCGGTTGAGCCCGGCTCTGGCCCGCCGCCCTTCGAAGTGGCGGCGGGGAGCGCTGCGGGCACGCGTCATGAGGCCCTCGTCGGCGGCCTGCTGCCGGACCGGGAGTATCGCTACTATGTCGAATGCGACGGAACGCGCTCGCCCGGCTACACGTTTCGCTCCGCCCCGCGCAGGGGAGAGGGCGAGGTCTGCTTCGCCTTCGCCAGCGACAGCCGGGAGGGCGTCGGGGGCGGCGAGCGCAACTACATGGGACACAACCTGTACATGAACAGCCGTCTGGCACAGGACGCCTACCGGCGGGGCGCTGAGTTCCTGATCTTCGGCGGCGACCTGGTCAACGGCTACACGACGGAGACGGAGGACTTCGCCCTGCAACTGAAGGGCTGGAAGCAGGGGCTGAGCGGTTTCTGGCGCTCCAGGCCGGTCTACCCCGCCATGGGCAACCACGAGACGCTGCTGAACACGTTCGTGAAGGGCCTGCAGCGCCTGCGCATGGACAAGTGGCCCTACGCGAGCGACAGCGCCGAGGCCGTATTCGCCCGTGAGTTCTGGAACCCCGCCAACGGCCCCAAGCCCGCCGACCCCCGCCGTCCGGCCTACGGGGAGAACGTCTACAGCTTCCAGTACGGGCCCGTGCTTTGCGTGGCGTTCAACAACAACTACTGGTGGAGCACCAACCGGCTGTGCGAGCGCTTCGGCGGCTGCCCGGAGGGCTACATCATGGAGGACCAGCTCCAGTGGATCGAGCGCACTCTGGCAGAGGCGGAACGAGACCCGACGGTGCGGTTCGTCGTCCTGTACGCCCAGGAGCCCGTCTTCCCATGCGGCGGGCACGTCGGCGACGCGATGTGGTGGGGCGGGGACAACAACCTGCGCGCGCACAGCCGGCAGGGCCAGCGTATGTTGCCCGAGAGCACGGGCATGATCGAGGCACGCAACCGGTTCTGGAGCGCCGTCTCCGGCTGCCGCAAGGCGGCCGCCGTGCTTGCCGGTGACGAGCACGAATACCATCGGTTGCTGTTGTCCACCAGCAACCGATGGTATTCGTGCTCGTCACCGGCAAGCACG
>JAWOCH010000315.1:0-5324 GCA_046483865.1 Candidatus Brocadiia bacterium
AGCTGGGGCGGTAGAAAACACTGCTTTGGTCGGGCAGACAGCATGAAGTACGTGGACGAGTACAGGGACCCCGACGCGGCGCGCAGCCTGGCCGCCCGGATCGCCGAAGCGGCCGAAGGGCAGGGCCCGATGCGCCTCATGGAGGTCTGCGGCGGCCACACCATGGCCATCCACCGTTTCGGCATTCCACACCTGCTGCCCGAGAACGTCGAGCTGCTCAGCGGGCCCGGCTGTCCCGTCTGCGTCACCCCCACCACCTACATTGACCGGGCCCTGGAACTGGCCGAGGACGACGCGACGCTGGTCACTTTCGGCGACCTCTACCGTGTGCCCGGCGCCGAGCGCAGCCTGGAGGACGGAGCGGCCGAGGGCCTGGACGTGCGCGTGGCCTACTCCGCCCGAGATGCCCTGCAGGCGGCCGCCGACAATCCCGACCGAGAGGTCGTCTTCCTGGCCATCGGCTTCGAGACGACGGCTCCCGGAACGGCTGCAACGCTGAGCGAGGCCCGCGAGAAGGGCATCGCCAACTTCCGGGTGCTCTGCGGTCACAAGGTGATGCCCCCCGCCCTGCTGGCGCTTCTGGAGGCGCCGGAGGTGGCCCTGGACGGGTTCCTGCTGCCGGGCCACGTGACCACCATCACCGGCCCGGCGCCTTACGCCTTCCTGCCGGAGCGGTTTGGGACGGCCTGCTGCGTGACCGGATTCGAGCCGACCGACGTGCTGATGGGCGTGCTGTCCCTTGTCCGTCAGGTGGCGGACGAAAGCCCGACGGTGGACAACCAGTATCGCCGCGTCGTGCGCCCGGGCGGGAACCCGGCCGCCCGGCGGATGCTCGACGAGGTGTTCCAGCCGGCCGATGATTGGTGGCGCGGACTCGGTCTCATACGCGAAAGCGGCCTGGCCCCCCGGCCCGAATGGTCCGCCTGGACTGTCGAGGGCCCCGACGTTTCGGTCCCGTCGGTCGCCTACGAGCAATGCCGCTGCGCGGAGGTGCTTCGCGGGCTGGTACGGCCGGTTGAGTGCCCCCTGTTCGGCACTGCCTGCACGCCGGACTCACCGGTCGGGCCCTGTATGGTGAGCAGCGAGGGGGCCTGTGCGGCGTTCTTCAAATACGGTGCGGCCGATGAGTGAAGACCACATCAAGCTGGGCCACGGCAGCGGCGGCGTACTGACCCGACGGCTCATCGAGGACACGCTGCTGCAGTATTTCCGTTCCTCGCGTCTTGCGCCCCTGCCGGACAGCGCGTGGCTGGAGCTGGAGGGCGACCGGCTGGCGTTCACCACCGACAGCTACGTGGTGGATCCCGTGTTCTTCCCCGGCGGCGACATCGGGAAACTGGCGGTCTTCGGCACCGTGAACGACCTGGCGGTGGTCGGTGCCGTTCCGCGGTTCATCTCCTGCGCGCTGATCCTGGAGGAGGGCCTGCCGCGGTCCGACCTGGAGGCGGTGCTGGCCTCGATGCAGGACGCCGCCGAGCAGGCGGGCGTCGAGGTAGTGACCGGCGACACCAAGGTGCTGCCCCGCGGGAAGGCTGACCGCATGTTCGTCAACACGGCCGGTCTGGGCACGGTGCGGGAGGACGTCAGCCCCCCCGGTGGACACGCCCGGCCCGGCGACGCTATCATAGTCAGCGGCCCGGTGGGAGATCACGGCGCGGCCGTGCTGGCAGAGCGCGAGGGTATCAACCTCGACAGTCCGGTAGTCAGCGACTGCGCCCCGCTGACCGACGTGGCGGGCGCCGTGCTGAGCGCCGCGACGCGCGTGGCCTTCATGCGCGATCTGACACGGGGCGGCCTGGCCACCGTGCTGAACGAAGCGACGGCGAAGGGCCGGCCGGGAGTCCTGCTGGAGGAGGAACGTATTCCCGTCCGGGAGGAGGTCCGCTCCATCTGTGAGCTGCTGGGGCTGGACCCGCTGTATCTGGCCTGCGAGGGTCGCCTTGTTGCCGTCGTGGGCGCCGACGATGCCGATGACGCGCTGGCGGCCATGCGTTCGGCGCCCAACGGGCAGGCCAGTGAGCGCATTGGAGAATTCACGGAGACATACGCAGGCAGAGTCGCCCTGCACACGCAACTGGGTACGCGACGCCTGCTGCAGATGCTCAGCGGCGAGCAACTGCCACGGATTTGTTAGTAGCCAACGGAAGCCACGGCCGAGAGGGGGAACCGTGCACGAACGCCAGTCCGAACAGGGACTCATGGAGAAGCTCGAAAAACACGACCAGCAGCACGTGCTGCGTTGGCTGGATCAACTGGACGAGGGCGGCCGCGAACGGCTGCTGAAGCAGTTGGCCGGGCTCAACTACGACCGGCTGCAGAAACTCCGCATGTTGATCAGGACGCCCACAACCGCCATCGCCTTCGGCGATGTCCGTCCGGCGCCGATCGAGAGGCTGCCCGTCAGCGAAGAGGAAATGGAGGCGGAGCAGACGATATACGCGAGGGGACGGCGGGCCCTGGAGTCCGGCCGCGTGGCGATGCTGACCGTAGCGGGTGGCCAGGGCACGCGCCTGGGGTATGACCATCCGAAGGGCATGTATCCGATCAGCCCCCTGCGCGAAAAGAGCCTGTTCGAGCTGTTCGCCGAGCAGATACTGGCCGCCCGCCGTCGGTACGGCGTGCTCATCCCGTGGGTGCTCATGACCAGCCCGGACAATGACGCCGAGACGCGCAGGTTCTTCGCGGACAATGACTACTTCAGACTGGGCGAGGAGAACGTGCGGTTCTTCGCCCAGCAGATGAACCCCATACTGGACACGAAGGGTCACCTGCTGGGCTGCGAACCGGACGAGCTCCTGATGGGTCCCGACGGACACGGGGGCATCTTCGAGGCGATGGACAAGAGCGACGTGCTTGACTACCTCCGCTCGGGGGGGTGGGACCTGCTGTCCTACTTCCAGGTGGACAACCCCCTGGTGACGGTGGCCGACGAGCGCTTCCTGGGCCACCATGTGAAGCAGAGCGCCGATTTCTCCTGCAAAGTCATTCCCAAGCGGGATCCCGACGAGGGGCTGGGACTGGCGGTGCACAAGTCCGGCCGGCCCGCCGTTGTGGAATACGTGGACGTGCCGAACGAGATCGCCTCCGAAAGACTGCCCTCCGGCAAGCTCCGCTACCGCTACGGCAGCATCGCCATACACATCATGGACGTGCCCTTTGCGGAGCGGCTGACGGCACGGGAAGGCGCGCTGCCCTGGCACATAGCGCACAAGCAGTACGAGATAGTCAACGACGAGGGAGAGCGCGTCACGACCGACCCGGAGGGGTGCCGGAAGTTCGAACGGTTCGTGTTCGACGCGCTGGGCTTCGCCGAACGGTGCGCCTTCGTCGAAGTCCGCCGGGACAGGCAGTTCGCGCCCGTAAAGAACGCCGAGGGTGAGGACAGCCCCCAGAGCGCCCGACGCCTGCTGCAGAAGATGTGGCTCGACTGGCTGAAAGCGGCCGGCGCGCAGTTCGACCCGCCCGCCGACCTGACGGAGCCCGTCATCGAGATCAGCCCGCTCTACGCGGCCAGCGCCGAGCAGATGAAGGAACGCTTCGAGCCGGGCCGGGAGGTCACTTTCCCGCTGTTGCTGGAGGGCTGACACCGTCAGGGGCACGTCCGGCGTCCCTCGGGCTTCGAAGCCTTGGCGCAGTAGGCTCGCCGGACAAGGGGCGGCGAGACGCCGCGCCTGCCCCGTGGTAGCGGGGACGCCCCCGAAATGGACCAATTCTCAAGAGGTGGCTGAGGGTGGCCGCAGACGGTGGGAAAGCCCGCTTCATCTACTCACCCGATTACTACTGCGACATCGGCGATCACGTCTTCCGCACCGAGAAATACGGTCTGCTGCACAAGCGTCTCGTCTCCGCGGGGCTGGTCGGTGAAAAGGAGTTCCTGCGTCCGGAACCGGCCGAGCGCGCCGACCTGGAACTGGTGCACACGCCCGCCTACGTCTCGGACCTGATGGCCGGCGAACACACCTCGCGCACCATGCGCAGCGAGATGCCCATCTCCCCGGGTATCGTCCAGGCGTTCGTCCTGGGCGCCGGGGGCACCATGCTGGCCTGCCGCACGGCCCTGAGCGAGGGCACCTTTGCGATGAACCTCGCCGGCGGCTTCCACCACGCCTTCCCCGATTGGGCGGAGGGCTTCTGCTACATCAACGATGTCGCCGTCGGCGTGGCCCGGGTGCGGGAGGACGGCATGGTGCGCCGCGTCATGGTGGTGGACTGCGACCTGCACCAGGGCAACGGAACGGCCTACATCTTCCGCGATGAGCCCGACGTCTTCACCTTCAGCATCCATCAGGAGAGCAACTACCCCGTGAAGCGGCGCAGCGATCTGGACATAGGCCTGCCCGACTTCTGCTCCGGCCGACGCTACCTGCAGGAGCTGGGCAGCCGGCTTCCCGCCGCCATGGATCAGCACGAGCCGGAGATGGTTCTCTACGTGGCGGGCGCCGATCCCTACGAGGAGGACATCCTCGGCGGGCTGCGGCTGACAATGGACCACCTGCAGGAGCGCGACCGTCTGGTGCTGGGCGCCTGCGTTGAGAGGAACTTGCCCGCCGCCGTCGTGCTGGCCGGGGGCTATGCCATACAAGTGCAGGACACGGTGACCGTTCACTACAACACAGCCGCCGCCATGTGCGAGCTGGCCCCCGCCCTGCGCCAGGCCAATGATGAATGAGGCGCCCGCCGGCCTGCCGCTCCACTCCGCAGCAGGGCACGCTGTGGAGGCCGTGCTGGACTGGTTCTATCCGCGTCACTGCTACCACTGCGGCCGGCCGCTGCACGAGCCCCGCGCGCACATCCTTTGCCGCGAGTGCTTCCGCGCTCTGCGCGAGCGGCGCATCGGTTCCCCGCAGTGTGGTGTGTGCGGCCTGCCGCTGACCGGCGAGTTCGTGCTGGAGAAGCGCTGCCTGCACTGCCTGAGCCGCGAGCGCTACTTCGAGCGCGCCCGGGCCATGTTTCCTTACGGCGGGCCGATGGAGTCCATCCTGCGCAGCTACAAGTTCCACGGAGACTACTTTCTGGGACCCCGACTGCTGCGGGGCACGCTGCGGCGGGGCTGGCTGCCGCCCGACCTGACGCAGCCGGACGCCGTCCTGCCCGTCCCGCTGCACCCCCGGCGGCGGCGGGAGCGGGGCTACGACCAGTCGCTTCTGCTGGCGGCCACGCTGAGCGATCACCTCGGCGCGCCACTGCTGGAGGGTTCGCTGATCAGAACGCGCTACACCCGCCAGCAGGCCCGGCTGTCCATGCGCAGGCGGGAGGACAACGTGCGCGGCGCTTTCGACGTGGAGCGGCCGGGGAAGGTCGAGGGGCGGCGGCTGCTGGTTGTG
>JAWOCH010000382.1:0-17326 GCA_046483865.1 Candidatus Brocadiia bacterium
CGCACATCAGCGACCCTCCGCCCGGGGAACAACTCCTCGACCGCGCGGCGTATCTGGGACTTCGTCGCCTCCGGATGCACCTCGAAGTGATAGGCGTTGTTCGTGCGGATGTCCGCCACGCTCTTCTCGGTATGGAGCGGCCTGATGATCACCTCGTGGCTATCCAAGGATCTCCTCCTCCACGATGGCGTTCAGGGCTTGCATTCCCGCGGCTCGTGACAGGAACTGCTCCAGGGCCCCTAAAAGAAAGATGACCCGGCGGGGCCGGATCATCCGGTAAGCGTTCAGTTCCTCCCAGGTGCACATGGCGGCGCCCTGGATGTTGCGCGCACACCTCCATAGCTCCGGGTCGTGCTCGGGGACAACGATCAGGAAGGTGTCCTCCACGCCCAGGTTCCGCAGCATGGCAGCCACGTGGCGCGTCTTCGGTTCAGGCAGCGCCACCTCGGTCAGGCCGATGACCTCTCCGTCCAGGGCCTTCGCCAGAAAGGCGGACTCGACAGCCCTCCGGCGGGCCTTGCGGGGCATGCGCTGGCCGTAGTCACGCGGCCTGGGACCATGGGCCGAGCCGCCGCCCACCCAGATGGGGCTGCCCCTGTCTCCGTGGCGGGCGCGCCCGGTGTGTTTCTGCGCCCAGGGCTTCCGGCGGGAGCGCACCACCTCCCGGCGCCTTTTCACGCGCACTGTGCCCAGGCGGCAGTTGGCTTCATGGGCCACCAGGGCCTGCCGGATCAATGCCATGTTGGGCTCGCCGCCGAGAGAGACTTCATCCACTTCCATCTCCTCGACCAGCTCGCCCTGTGCGTTGTATACCGATATCTGCATTGCTCTCTCTTGCCTACCTCTTGGCGCCCGGCGGCATGACGGCCTTGCGCACCATGACGTAGTTGCCTTTGCTGCCGGGCACGGCGCCTTTGACCAGCATCAGGTCGTGTTCGGTGTCCAGCTTGACGACTTCCAGGTTGCGCACGGTCACCTGCTCGGCGCCCATGTGTCCGGCCATCTTCTTGCCCTTCAGCACGCGCGCCGGAGTGGCGCTTGTGCCGATCGAGCCGGGCCCGCGCCCGAAGCGTCCGCCGTGGGTGGCGGGCGCCCCGCTGAATCCGTGCCGTCGCACTACGCCGGCAAAACCGCGACCTTTGCTTACGCCCGTAACATCCACGTGGGATGCGCCCTCGAAAACGTCCACGCGCAACTCCTGGCCGGGCTCAGGGGCATCTTCCGGCTCCACTGCAACATCGCGCAGCACCTGCTGCGGCGGAACCCCCGCGCTGGCGAAGTGTCCGCTCATCGGCCTGTTGACGTTCTTCGGCTTGCGCTCATCGAACCCTATCTGCACAGCGTCCGCCTGATCGGTCTCGGCGGTCTTGACCTGCACCACGCGGCACGGGCCGACCTGCAGCACAGTCACCGGCACGCGCCGGCCTTCGTCGTCGAAGACCTGGGTCATGCCGACCTTTCTGCCTATCAGGGACTGCACCATCTGCGCGGTTCTCCGCCGTACACAATCTTCAACTGGACAACTTATCTCGGACTTCCCTGTCCGCGGGGCAACGGCGCTACTTGGCCATGCCCCTGTGGGACAGGGGAAAAGACGTATTCTCGCATACGCCCCGCGGGTTGTGAATGGAGGCAACCTGCACCAAAGCAACGCTGGAAGACCCTTGCGGTCCTACCCGTCAGGGCTGCTATGTGAGAGCCTTGCGGGCGGCTCTCGTCGGTCCGGCCCACGGCTTCGGCACGCCGCCGAAGCCGGCCGGACCAGGCGCCGCTTCAAACCTTGATCTTGATCTCCACCCCGGCGGGCACCTTCAGGTTGTTCAAGGCATCCACCGTGTGAACCGTCGGATCCATGATGTCAATCAAGCGCTTGTGCGTCCGTATCTCGAACTGTTCCCGCGAGCGCTTGTCCACGTGTGGCGAACGCAGGACAGTGTATCTTTCAATGTGCGTCGGCAGCAGGACGGGCCCGCTGACCCTGGCGCCGGTGCGGATCGCCGTCTCCACTATCTTCTGCGCCGAGCGGTCCAGCACACGGTGATCGTATGCCTCCATGCGAATGCGAATCCGATCGTCTGCCACCTGTGCGCTCCGCCGAACAGAAGCCAGAAAACAACTGTGCCTCCGGGACGCACCGGAGACACAGGTGCGCGTATTCTACCACAGCGCCGGTAGAAGTCAAGGGAACGCGAAGTCTTCCGCGGATTCCCACCGGAGCCACCCCCTCGGGGCTGCACTCCGCCTCTTGCCCCCGCTGCCTGGACGCATAGAATAAAGGAAGACGTCCGCAGATGCAAACGCGCAGCCAACACTTTCCCACGGAAACCCATGCAGATTGCGCTCGCCCAGATCAACACCACCGTCGGCGACATCGAGGGTAACACGCGACGTTGCGTGCGTGCAGTCAACGACGCTTTGTCCCGCGGGGCCGACCTGATCCTGCTGCCGGAGCTGGCCCTCTGCGGCTACCCGCCGCAGGACCTGGCGGAACGCTCTGCCTTCATAGCCGCCAATATGGACGCCCTCGACCGGGTGGCGGAAGCATCACGCGGCGGTGCGACGCTGGTCGGCCATCTCGCGCCCGCTCAGAGCAGTCCCGGCAAGCGAGTGGCAAATGCGGCCTCCCTGGTGCAGGACGGCCACGTCATGGCGCGCCAGGACAAGGTGCTGCTGCCCACCTATGATGTGTTCGATGAGGCCCGCCACTTCCAGCCGGGTGGCCCACCGGAGCCCGTCACGGTGGGCGGCCTGCAGGTGGGCTTGAGCATCTGCGAGGACGCCTGGAACGACCCCAACTTCTGGCCTGAGCCACGCCGCTATGCGCGTGACCCCGTCCAGGAACTCGTGGACGCAGGCGCCGACCTGATCGTCAACATCTCGGCGTCTCCCCTCTCGGCAGGCAAGCAGGAGTTCCGCCGCACCATGCTGGGAGCGTCAGCGGCCCGGCACGGCGTCCCGCTGTTTGCCGTCAATCTCGTCGGCGGCAACGATCAGCTCATCTTCGACGGGCGCAGCCTTGCGCTCGACCGGGAGGGCAACGTCATCGCCGAGGGTGCCGCGTTCCAGGAAGACCTGTTGGTGCTGGAGTCCGATGCCGTCGGTCAGGATACGGCGCCATCGCTCCCGGAGGCGCCGGAAGAAATATGGGAAGCCCTGAACCTGGGCCTGCGTGACTACGCACGCAAGTGCGGGTTCGAGAAGGCAGTCCTTGCTCTCAGCGGGGGCATTGACTCCTCGGTGACCGCCGCGCTGGCGGCATCGGCGCTCGGGCCGCACAATGTGACTGCCCTTTTCCTGCCCAGCCGCTTCTCCAGTGAGATCAGCCGCCGCGACGCCGAGGCGCTGGCCCGCAGCCTGGGCATCAAGCATCACAGCATCTCCATAGAGCAGATGCGCACTCTGTTCGAGGAGTCCCTGGCGCCCTTCTTCGAGGGCACGAAGCGCGGCGTGGCCGAGGAGAACATCCAGGCCCGCCTCCGCGGGACGCTGGTGATGGCGTTCTCGAACAAGTTCGGCCTGCTGCCTCTGGCCACGGGCAATAAGAGCGAGCTGGCCGTGGGTTACTGCACTCTGTACGGCGACATGGTGGGCGGGCTGGCCGTGATCGGCGACGTGCCCAAGACGACTGTCTACGAGCTGGCCCGCTACGTCAACCGGGACGGCGAGGTGATACCCGACTCCGTGCTGACCCGGCCGCCGAGTGCGGAGCTGAAGCCCGATCAGACCGACCAGGACACCCTTCCGCCCTACGAACAGCTCGACCCCATACTTAGTATGTACATAGAAGGCAATTGCGGGCTGGAAGAAATCGTTCGTCGGGGCCACGACCCGGAGACTGTGCAGCGCGTGCTGGCGATGGTGGACAAGGCCGAGTTCAAGCGCCGGCAGGCGCCAATCACGCTGCGAGTGACGCAGAAGGCCTTCGGCGTAGGGCGGCGCCTGCCCGTAGCCCAGAACTGGAGCCGGCCGACTTCTGATTGACAGTTGCACCTGCCCGCCGTAGGATGGGTTGTCATTGGCCCGGCTTCCCGGCCACTCCCCTTCCCTACCAGAAGTGAGAGATGACCCCGCAACTGCCTGACACGCGCGGCTACTTCGGCGACTTCGGCGGCCGTTTCGTGCCGGAGACGCTTATGCCCGCCTTGCAGCAGCTTGAGGACGCTTACCTGCAGGCGCGCGAAGACCCCGATTTCCAGAAGGAGCTGGACCGACTCCTGCGCCACTATGCCGGCCGGCCCAGCCCCCTCTACTACGCCGAGCGCCTGAGCCACCACGTGGGAGCCGGCAAGATATACCTGAAGCGCGAGGACCTGAACCACACCGGCGCGCACAAGATCAACAACGCCCTCGGGCAGGGCCTGCTGGCACACAGGATGGGTAAGAGCCGTCTGATCGCCGAGACCGGCGCCGGACAGCACGGCGTGGCCACGGCCACCGTGGCGGCGCTGTTCGGGCTGGACTGCGAAGTCTACATGGGCACCGAGGACATGCGAAGGCAGCGGCCCAACGTGCTGCGCATGGAACTGCTCGGAACGCGGGTGATACCGGTGGAGACAGGTTCCCGCACTCTGAAGGACGCCTGCAACGAAGCCCTGCGCGACTGGATGGCTTCCTTCGAAACGACGCACTATCTGCTGGGCAGCGTCGCGGGGCCGCATCCGTATCCCGTGATGGTTCGCGACTTCCAGACGGTCATCGGGCGGGAGACGCGCCGGCAGAGCATGGAGCTGGAGGACCGTCTGCCGGATCTGCTGGTCGCCTGCGTGGGCGGGGGCAGCAACGCTATGGGCCTGTTCTATCCATTCCTTGACGACGACTCGGTGCGCATGGTCGGCGTCGAAGCCGGCGGACGGGGCGGCGAACCCGGCCAGCACGCCGCCACCCTGGTGCAGGGAAAACCGGGCGTTCTGCACGGCACCCGAAGCTTCGTGCTGCAGGACGAGGGCGGTCAGACCCTCCCGGTGCACTCTGTCTCGGCGGGGCTGGACTATCCGGGGGTCGGCCCGGAGCACAGCCACCTGAAAGAGAGCGGCCGCGCCACTTACACGAGCGTCACGGACAGTGAAGCGCTGGAGGCATTTCGACTGCTGACGCGGGTGGAAGGGATCATTCCCGCCCTGGAGAGCGCCCACGCGGTGGCCTATGTAGCCGCCCCGCAGCAGGCGCCGGCACCGGGCGAGTTCGCCGTAGTGTGCCTGTCCGGGCGGGGAGACAAGGATCTGGACGAAGTCGTCCGCATTCTGGACCTGAACGCGCCGGAGGGCGGGAGCGCCGAACAGACATGAACCGCATAGACGCCAGGTTCGCGCGTCTGGCCGAGGCCGGCCAGGCCGCATTCATTCCCTTCTTCACCGCCGGCGACCCCCGGGTTGACGCAACGGTCCGTTTGTTGCGGCAGGCCGAGGAAGCCGGCGCCGACCTGATCGAACTGGGCTTCCCCTACTCCGATCCCATCGCCGACGGGCCCACGATCCAGCAGAGCTACCACCGCGTGCTCGAGGGCGGCCTGGGCCTGGAGGAAGTCTTCGGCCTCGTCCGGGAGGCGCGCCAGGGGTGTGATCTACCCATCGTCGCAATGATCAGCTACAGCCTGGTCTTCCACATGGGCATGGAGCGGTTCATCGAGCGGGCGCTGGAGGCGGGCATTGACGGCGCCACCGTGCCCGACCTGCCCATCGAAGAGGCCGTCAGCTTGCTGCCGGCCGCCCGGGAGCGGGGTTTCCGCCTGATCTGCTTCGCCACGCCGGCCACAACTGCCGAACGCCGTGCCCTGGTGGCCCAGAACGCGGCGGGCTTCATCTACTACATCTCCGTGCGCGGCATAACGGGTGAACGCGCGGAACTGCCGCCAGACCTGGTGCAGAACATCCGTGAGATGCGCGCAATGACCGACGTGCCGATCGCCGTCGGTTTCGGCATCAGCGATCCGGAACAGGCACGCGCGGTCGCCCGCTGCGCAGACGGCGTCATCGTGGGCAGCGCTATCGTCAAGCGCATGAACGCCGCGGATCAGCAGGGGCAGGACCCTGTCGAGGCAGCCGCGGAGTTCATCTCCGCGATGGCCCGGGCCACTCACGGCACCGACTGAAGCGCTGGCCGCCCCCGCCCCACGCCCGTTATAATCAGACCACGCGCAACGTGTGCAATGGAGGGCCTGGTGCGGATCCCCTGCCCATACTGCGGCGAGCCGATGGAAGCCCCGGAGGGGCACGAGTCCGTCGAGTGCTCATCCTGCGGCCGCCGGTTCGACCCCACCGCCGAGGCCCGAACCGTAGCCGGACCGAGCGAACCGGCAGAACTCTCCGAGCAACCCACCATCACCAGACCCACCGGATCGGACGAGCCGTCCGAGCAGCCAACGGTGGCCGGGCCGCAGTTGCGGGTCAACTGCCCCGAGTGCGATCGCGAGTTCACCGTCCCCCTTCAGCAGGACGACGCGGAGTGCCCCCGCTGCGGCGCCCATTTCCCTGTCTCCGAGGCGCAGCAGACTGTCACCCACCAGGCAGACCAGACCCACACGCGCACGGCCAAGACCGTGGTCACCACCCCCGAGGGCCCACCCACCAAGGAAGAAGTCCAGCATCAGGCGGCCCTGAGGTGGATGCGCGAGCACCTGTCGGACCGGTACGAGGTGCTGGAGTTCATAGCCCGCGGCGGGATGGGCGCGGTATACCGGGCCCACCAGAAGCAGCCCTCCCGCGAGGTAGCGCTGAAGATAATGCTGGCCGGCGCTTTCGCCTCAGCGCGACACCGGCGGCGGTTCGAGCGCGAGGCAGCGGCCGTCGCCCGCCTGAATCATCCCGCCCTGGTGCCGGTCTATGACTACGGCCAGGTCGGCGGGCAGCCATACTTCACGATGGAGTTCGTCCAGGGCTGCGACCTGGACACCTACTGCCGCGTCAACGACCTGAGCCGGGAGCAGATATGCCGGATGATGGTTCGCGTCTGCGACGCCGTCCACTACGCCAACAGCTATGGCGTGATACACCGCGACCTGAAGCCCGGCAACGTCATGGTGGACAGGCTGAACCGGCCGCGAATCCTGGACTTCGGCCTGTCCCGGATCGTGGGCGAGGACGAAGAGGGCCAGCGCTCCATGCTGACTGCCACGGGCGACTTCATCGGGACGCCGCGCTACATGAGCCCCGAGCAGGCGATGGGCCAGGCGCATCAGGTGGACGCGCGCACCGATGTCTATGCCCTGGGCGTCATGCTCTACGAGCTTATCGTCGGCGTACTGCCCTACCCCATCGAACATGCACGGGGGCTCCGGATATTCGAGGTGTTTCGGGACGCGGAACCGCTCAAGCCCCGCAACCTGCTGCCCCAGATGCCGGGCGACCTGGAGGTAATCCTCCTGAAGGCCGTCGCCAAGGACAAGGAGCAACGGTATCGTACCGCAGATGCCCTGGCTGAGGACCTGGAAGCATACCTGGAGGACCGGCCGATATCCGCGCGGCCGGCCACGCTCAGCTATCGGTTCAGCAAATGGGCCTGGCGCAACCGGCGCGTCCTCACCCCGGTCACAATCTCCGCGCTGGTGGTGGTCGGGCTCCTGGTGGCCCTGTTCGCCCAGATGGACGCCCGCCTCCGGACAGCCGCCAAAAAGGAGGAGTATTTCCAGAAACTGCTGGAGATGATGGGCGGCCTCGAGGAGCGCGTGGATCAACTCATTCCCAACGATCGCTGGGAAGAAGCCCGCTGGATTGCCGAGTACGCGGTGCTGTTCACGCCCGAGCAGGCGTCCACCGAGGGGCTGGAATGGAGGGTCCGGGAGGCGGCTGAGAAACGAGTCGAGAGCGCCATCGAGCGATACCACGCGTTGCTGCGCGCACAACACTATGAGGACGCCCGTGCTGCCACCGGCCAACTACGCAGACTCTCGGATGACCTGACCCCCTATCCTGACCTGAGCCGGGCAGTTGACCGGGCTGCCGACGGCTTCGAAGACGCCTCCTGGGGCCAGTTGTGCCGGGCACTCGAGCTCACCTGCGGCCAGCGCAAGGCTGCCGGCCTCCTGGAAACCTTCCTGGATCAGTTCCCCGAGCACTCCCAGGCCGGCCAGGCGCGAGAACGGCTCAACCAGTTGCGCCAGGCGGGTCCGCAGGAGCACCTCGAAAGGCACGCCGATGTGTTCGCCCGCGCACTGCGGGAGCACAAGTGGCAGCTTGCCGAGGAAACACTCGCCCACGCGCGGAGCCTGCTGACCGGGCTGCCATCACAGACGCGGCAGGAGTGGGCGGTTTCCCTTGACGCGCTTAGCCGACAGTTGGACGCAGTCATACGTCCGGAGACAGCCCGCCTGGTCAAGGCGCAGAGATTCCTGGAACAGCCCGGCGGCCCCGTGAAGGCGCTTCAGTTCGACAGCGACGGCGACCGGCTGCTGGTGGGACGGCTGAACGGGCCACTTCGCGCACTTAGCTGCGCCACGTGGGACGTTTCCGCGGAGTATCCGTTCCGGGGAGAGCTGCGCAGCCTGGCGCTCTCGCCGAAGGGGAAGATGCTGGCCGCCGGTCTGGCGGAGGGCGCGGTGGTCGTATGGAAAGCGGAGTCGGGTGAGCTTCTCCAGACGTTCTCAGGGCATGCCGGGTGGGTCAGCTCGGTCCAGTTCAGTCCGGACGGGCAGTTGCTGTTGTCCGCCGACCACCGGGACGTGTTTTTCTGGGAAGTATCCGAGGAAGAGCGGGCGGACGGCCCGCCGGTAGGCGGCAGCACGCCCGCCGTTTTCAGTCCTGACGGGCAGCTTGTCGCAGCCGCCCACGGGCCTTTCGGGACGGGTCTGTGGCAGCTTTCCTCGGGCACGCGGGTGGCGGCTTTCGAGGGCTCTGAGCCCCGCGCACTCACGTTCCTGCCGGACGGCTCCACGTTGGCCACCGCGCATTCGGATCCGGACGGACGGTGCGTCAAGCTGTGGAGTGTTCTGGAGGGCACCCTCCTCAACCGGATCGTCGTGCGGCAGGGCACGGAAGCGCCCGGAACGGCCACCATGTGGCCGCTGGCTTGTTCGCCTGACGGCAGCCTTCTTGTGACCGGGCACTTTGGTAAGCGCATCACCATCTGGGACGCCCGGAGCGCCAAACTTCTGGCCGAGCTGACCTGCGAAAGCCCACCTTACGCCGCCGCCTTCAGCCCCGACTCACGCGCCATCGCAATAGGCCACAACGGCGGCGGCGTCACCATCCTGGGGACGGGAAAGCCGGCGCAAGCCGACGTTGAAGTTGCAGCGTCCAGCGAGGGCGTGAGCGCGGAGGAACCTTCTGCACCAACAACCGAATGAGGACTCGCAACATGCCGACAGTGTTCAACGCCGACGAAGTGCTGGAGATGGCCCTGGAGATCGAGCGCAACGGAGCGACCTTCTATCGCCGGGCGGCGGAGCAGGCCGAGGCCCCCGAAGTGGCCGCGCTTCTGCGCGAACTGGGCGAGATGGAAGAGGAGCACGAGGAGTTGTTCGACTCCCTGCGCGACCGTCTGCCGGCGGAAGCGACACCCGAGGTCGTCTACGATCCGAACGGTGACGTGGCGCACTACCTGCGCGCCGCGGCGGACACACACGTCTTCCAGGTGGGCCGCGACGATCCCTCCCGCCTGAGCGATGCCTCCCTCCAGGAGGTGCTGGAGGCGGCCATCGGCTTCGAGAAGGATACGGTGGTCTTCTTCCTGGGCGTGCGAGAGATGGTGCCGGACGAGTTGGGGCGCGACGAGCTGGACCGGCTCATCAGGGAGGAGATGGACCACATATCCTCACTCACCCGCCAGCTCCAGGCCGCTCAGGGCGCGTCTTCCGATTGACAGGTCCGCGAGCGCGCGGTTACAATGGCTGCTCCCTGGGACGGAGTCTCAGGGTTCATCCGCTTCCGCTTCTTGCCGGTTGATCCCCCGTAACGCGTCCCTCCGTCGGGCGCCCGGTTGCGCCGGCAGCACAAGCTAAGAGGGCAGATCAGTGGCAGTTCCGAAGAAGAAACTGAGCAAGTCGCGCCAGCGCAAGCGGCGCACCCATTACAAGCTGGACGCCCCGAACATCCCCAAAAGCCAGAAGGTGCGCGCCGAAGGCAACCGCTCCCAGCGGTTCTTCTGCACCAACTGCAACCAGCCGAAAGAGCCGCACGCCGTCTGCGCCAACTGCGGTTACTACCGCGGCAAGCCGCTGATCGAGGTCGAAAGATAGAGCGGGACATACCTGGATGAGCCCCTCGGCGGAACACGTGGCGGCCCGCATTGTCGTGGACGCATCGGGCGGGGATTCCCCGCTGGCCGAACGCATTGACGGCTGCGTGCAAGCGGCGGCGACCTATCCTGACGTTCAGCTCATTCTGTGCGGGTCCCAGCCGCAGATTGAGACCGAGTTGGACGCGTTCGGCGGGCGGCCGGCCAACCTGGCAATCCAGCACGCCCCCCAGGTCATCGGCATGCACGAATCCCCTGTGCAGGCGCTGCGGCAGAAGACCGACTCCTCCATCGCCGTGGGCATCGGGCTTCTGGCCGATGGACAGGCCGACGCCTTCGTCAGCGCCGGCAACACAGGTGCTGTCGCCGCAGCAGCCACGCTTCGCCTGGGGCGTCCGGAAGGCGTCCAGCGTCCCGGCATAGCCGCTCCCATGCGCGTCATCGAATACCCGGTGGTCGCCATTGACGTGGGGGCGAACGTGGACTGCCGCCCCGTCCACCTGCTGCAATACGGCATCATGGCCAACGTGTTTGCCCGGGAGGTACTGGACATCGCGGAGCCGCGCGTCGGCCTGCTGAACATCGGTGAGGAGCCGAAGAAGGGCAACGAGTTGACCAAACAGGCCTTTGCACTGCTCAGTGAGGCTGAACTGAACTTCGTGGGCAACGTCGAGCCAGAGCTGTTCTTCCACCACGGCTGCGACGTGCTCGTCTGCGATGGATTCGCCGGCAACGTGCTGCTCAAGTTCGCGGAGGCGCTCGTACTGCGGCTGGTCGAGTGGCTGCGACAGGAAGTCTCGCAGCACCTTCGCTACAAGCTGGGCATGGCCCTGTGCAAGGACATGTTCGGGCACATCCGTCACTGCGCCGACTACACGGAGTACGGTGGCGCCCCGCTGCTTGGCGTCAACGGGGTGACCATCATCACGCATGGCGCCGGCGATGCCCGTGCCGTGTGCAATGCCGTGCGGGAGGCCCGGCGCTTCGTGGAACACCACGTCGGGGACCACATAGCCGAAGCCATCCAGCGCGATGCGGCCCGTCGGGCAGCGACTGCATAGCGGGCCACTAACACAGACTGCGAGACGAGCCACCATGCATACGCACAAGCGACTGACGGTAGAGATAGCTGCCCTCGGTGCCTACCTGCCCCAGCGAGTGCTGTCCAACCAGGACCTGGAGCAGATGGTGGACACCTCCGACGAGTGGATTCTTCCCCGGACCGGAATCCGCGAGCGACGTATCGCGGCCGACGACGAGGCGACCAGCGACCTGGCCATCGCCGCCGCCCGACAGGCCCTGGACCGGGCCGGGATGGACGCCTCCGAACTGGACGCCGTGATGGTGGCCACCTGCACGCCCGACCACCTGTTCCCCGCCACCGCCTGTCTGGTGCAGGCCGCTATCGGGGCGGACAGCGCCATGGCCTGTGACCTGGAAGCTGCGTGCAGCGGGTTCGTCTACGGTTTCACCTGTGCTGCCGCCATGGTGGGGGCCGGCGCCCTGGGCAACGCCATGGTCATCGGCGCGGAAACGTTGAGCCGCTTCACGGACTACAAGGACCGCCGCACCTGCATACTGTTCGGCGACGCCGCAGGGGCGGCCATCCTGCGCGCGCCCCAGAACGACGGCGAACTGCTGTACGCGGAACTGGGCGCCGACGGGTCGCAGCCGGAGATACTCATCATACCCGGCGGCGGCGCCCGCGAGCCCGCCTCTGAAGGCACCGTCCAGGCTGGCGACCACTTCATGAAACTGCAGGGGCGCGAGGTATTCCGCCAGGCCGTCAGCAAGCTCGTCGAACTGCTCGAACGCATCCCTGACCAGACCGGCGTGCCCCTGGAAGACATCAAACTGGTCATCCCCCACCAGAGCAACGTCCGGATCATCAACAGCGCGATGGAACGAGCCGGCCTGCCGGTGGAGAAGGCCTACATGAACATAGAACGGGTCGGCAACACGTCTGCGGCCTCCATCCCCCTGGCCATGGCCGAAGCCGTGGAGGCGGGCGCGCTGAAGCGGGGGGACCTGGCGCTGTTCCTGGCCTTCGGCGGCGGGCTCACGTGGGCTTCCGCCCTTCTGCGCTACTGAGAAGCGGTAGGCTGCCATGAGTTCGATTGCGCTTCTGTTCCCGGGGCAAGGCGCACAAGCCGTCGGCATGGGGAAGGATCTGGCCGAAGCTTCCCCCGCCGCCCAGGCTGTCTTCGAAATGGCCGATGCCGAGCTTGGCATAGCGCTTAGCCGCCTCTGCTGGGACGGGCCGCCGGAGGAGCTGTCCCGAAGCGACATGGCCCAGCCGGCCATCCTGACGGCCAGCGTGGCCGCGCTGCACGCGTTGCGCGAGGCGGCCGGAGACCTGCCGCCCGTTGCCGCGGGCGCCGGCCTCAGCCTGGGGGAATACTCCGCCCTCGTCGCGGCGGGGGCGCTGGCGTTCCGCCAGGCAGTCAAGCTGGTCCGCGCGAGAGGCCAGTTCATGCAGGATGCCTGCGAGGAGAACCCCGGGACCATGTACTCGATACTGGGCATGGACGACGAATCGGTCGAACAGGCCTGCGCTGACGCCGGCGAAGGCGTCTGGCCGGCCAACTACAACTGCCCGGGGCAACTGGTGATAAGCGGCCGCAAGTCCGCCGCGGCACGGGCGGCGCGTCTCTGCGAGGAGCGCGGTGCGCGCCGGGCGATTCAGCTCAAGGTGGCCGGCGCCTTCCATACGCCGCTTATGCAGTCTGCCGCCGACCGCCTGGCGCCGGAGCTTGAGCGCACGGATTTCGCCGAGCCGGAGTTCCCGGTGGTGGCGAACGTCACCGCACGGCCGGTGCGGGAGCCGGACGAGATCCGACGCCTTCTCGTCGAGCAGGTCGTCAGCCCGGTCCGCTGGGCAGACGGCATGCGCCGGGTCATCAGCCAGGGGGTGGATGAGTTCTACGAGGTCGGCCCGGGCACCGTACTGCAGGGGCTGCTGCGGAGGATTGACAGGGACCAGGCCTGCCGGAGCGTCAGCGACCCGGAACAGGTGCGCAGCATCGCGAGCGACTGGCAGAAGGGAGACTGACCGTGAAACCGCTCGAAGGAAAGACGGCAGTAGTCACCGGAGCCTCTCAGGGCATCGGGCGCGCTATATGCATCCGACTGGCCAGCGAGGGGGCCAACGTGGCCGGGCTCGACATCCAGGAGGAAGTGCTCGGGGAGACGGGCGAGTTAGTGGAAGCCGAAGGCGTCCACTTCCTCCCAGTGGGCTGTAATGTAACGGAGGCGGACCAGCTAAAGCAGGCCGTAGAGCAGGTCCAGGAGGGCTTCGACAGCCTGGACATCATGGTCAACAACGCGGGCATCACCCGGGACAACCTGCTCGTGCGCATGAGCCAGGAGGACTGGAACGCCGTGCTGCAAGTGAACCTGACCGGCGTGTTCAACGGCATAAAGGCAGTCTCTCGGGCCATGAGCCGCCAGCGCAGCGGCCGGATAGTCAACATCGCCAGCGTCGTGGGCATGATCGGCAACATCGGCCAGGCGAACTACTCCGCCAGCAAGGGCGGAGTGATCGCCTTGACCAAGACGGCCGCACGCGAGCTGGCTCGGCGCAGTGTGCTGGTCAATGCCGTGGCCCCCGGGTTCATACGGACGCCCATGACCGACCAGCTCCCCGACGAAGCACGCGATGCGTCCCTGGCGCAGATCCCGCTGGGCCGCTTCGGGGAGCCGGAAGAGGTGGCGGCAGTGGCGGCGTTCCTGGCCGGGCCGGACGCGCGCTACCTGACCGGGCAGGTCATCCGCGTAGACGGCGGCATGGTCATGTGAGGACCAGCGGGTTGCGGAACCGGCGGGCACAAGGATGTGAGTCGCCTCGACCCACCTGGAGCCAGTGCATCACAGTGCGCCGCCCTCTGCCGCTTGCAACGCTTTGGGCGCTGCCAGTAGAATGCAGCGGATTCGAGCGCCCGTCCGGCCCTTCCGGCCGGCAGCAGAAGACCCGGGTTCTGAGATAGTGTCTCGGAACTGTCACTACGCGTCCAACAATCATCAGGAGGTGCACAAGTGGCTAATGACGTAAGGGAAAGAGTCATCCAGCTCATCGCGGAGCGCATGGACGTGGAGCCGGAGCAGATCACCGACGATACGCACTTCGTCAATGACCTGCAGTCCGACTCCCTGGACATGGCCGAGCTGGTCATAGACCTGGAGGAGGAGTTTGACCTGACCATCAGCGACGAAGAGGCCCAGAAGATCGAGACGGTGGGCCAGGCTATCCAGCACATCGAAGAAGCTCAGCAATGAATGGCAGACGGGTCGTCGTAACCGGCATCGGCGTAGTCTCGCCGGTCGGTCACAGCAGGGAAACCGCCTGGCCCGCCGTGCGTGATGGGCGGAGCGGCATCGCCAGGATAGCTGCCTTCGACACGGCCGACTTCTACGTCCACATCGCGGGGGAAGTCAGCGATTTCGATCCGCTGGAGTTCTTCACCAAGCGGGAACTCAGCCGACTGGACCGGTTTGTGCAGTTCGCGCTGGTTGCGGCCGAGCGTGCCATCGAGGACGCCGGCCTGGACCTGGAAAGCGAAGACCTGGGCCGCGTCGGCACGTTCATCGGCACCGGCATCGGTGGCCTGCACGAGATCGAAGCCCAGCACACACGGCTGCTCAAAAGCGGTCCGAAGCGCACCAGTCCGCTGATGATACCCAAGCTGATGACCAACGCCGCCGCCGGGCAGGTGGCCATGCGCTACGACCTGCACGGACCGAGCATGTCCGTCTCCAGCGCTTGCGCCTCCGCATCTCACGCCATCGGTGAAGCGCTCCACTGCATCCGCTGGGGCATGGCGGACGTGCAGATATGCGGCGGATCGGAGGCAGCAATCACGCCGATGGGCCTCAGCGGGTTCCAGCAGATGAAGGCACTGTCCACCCGCAACGACGACCCGGCCGGAGCCAGCCGTCCCTTCGACGCGAACCGGGACGGCTTCGTAATGGCCGAAGGCGGGGCGATCCTCGTCCTTGAAGCCCTCGAACGGGCCGGACGGCGTGGCGCGAACATCCTGGCCGAGGTCGCCGGCTACGGGGCCAGCAGCGACGCTTACCACATCACCCTGCCCGAGCCGGACGGTCGCGGGGCCGCCCGTGCCATGCGCAACGCCCTGAGCGACGCCGGGATCGAACCGGAGGAAGTTGACTACATCAACGCCCACGGCACAGGCACACCCGCCGGGGACGATGTCGAGGCGAAGGCCATCCTCAGACTCTTCGGCGACTACGCCCGAGAGCTGCCCGTCAGTTCCTCCAAGAGCATCTTCGGCCACTTGCTCGGGGCCTCCGGCGCACTGGAGAGCGCCGTCTGCATGTGGGCAATCCAGGACAACATCTGTCCGCCGACGATCAACCTGCACGAGCCCGACCCGGAGTGCTGCGGGCTGAACTTCGTGCCCAACCAGGCCCAGGAGCGAGAGCTGAACATCGTGGTGAACAACTCGTTCGGTTTCGGGGGACACAACGTCTCGCTCGTGCTGCGCCGGTTCTCCGACTGAGCCGGGCCTGCATTCGCCGCACGTCCACTTCTCCCACCCACTGGTGTCTGCGATGGGCGAAGCCCCGGTCCGCGTCGCGCAAGTGATCACCCGCATGATCCTGGGTGGCGCGCAGGAAAGCACGCTCTACGTCTGCCAGGCACTGCGCGAGACCGGCCGCTGGGAACCGATCCTCATAACGGGCCCGCCCATCGGGCCGGAAGGGGAACTGCTGACCGAGGCCGAGCGCCGCGGCGTGCCCTACCACGTCGTCCCCCAGATGCGCCGCCAGATCAACCCGTGGCGCGACTGGCAGGCGTTCACCCATCTGACCGCCCTGCTCCGCAAGCTGCGCCCCACCATCGTCCACACCCACAGCTCAAAGGCGGGCATCCTGGGTCGGTTCGCCGGCCACGTGGCGCGCGTCCCACTCGTGTTGCACACTATACGCGGCTTGCCGTTCCATCCTTACGCACCGGCTTGCCAGAACGCCGTATTCATCCTGGCCGAACGGCTGGCCGACCTGGTGACCGACCATTTCACCTGTGTTGCGCACGCGATGATTGACGGAGCCATGGCCGTGGGCATCGGGCCGCGTGAACGGTTCACCGTCATCCGCAGCGGCATCGAAACGGCCGCTTACGAGGGCGCCGAACGGCATCGAGAACGAGTAAGGCAACGCTACGGGTTCGACCCGGACGACGTGGTCATCGGCAAGATAGCCCGCCTGTTCGACCTGAAAGGCCACCGGTTCCTGCTGAAGGCAGCGCCGCAGATAGTGGAGGCCTGCCCGCACGCGAAGTTCCTATTTGTAGGCGAAGGCATACTGCGGGAGGAACTCCTGGCGACTGCCGAGCGGCTCGGGGTTCGGGACCGGCTGGTGTTGTCCGGCCTGGTCCCGCCCACCGAGATACCAGCCATGATCAGCGCGATGGACCTGCTCGTCCACGCGTCGCTGCGGGAGGGACTGGCGCGGGTTCTGATTCAGGCCCTCCTGATGGAGCGCCCCGTGGTCACCTTCGCCCTGGACGGTGCGCCGGAGGTGATCATAGACGGAGAGACCGGGCGGCTGGTCGAACCGGAGTCAGCGAGTGGTCTGGCGGATGCGGTAGTCTGGACGGTTCGCAACTACTATCGCGCGGTCCAGATGGCCAGAGAGGGCAAGCGGCGATTCGCCGAGCAATTCAGCATCCGCGCGGCGGCGCGGGATACGGAGCGCCTCTACAATCGCCTGCTTTCCGAGCGCCTCCGCGTGCGCCGGCGGTAAACAGCTACCAGGCGTCCTTGCCGACCAGACGCACAAACACGCATCCGCACAACTCCTCGCTCTCGACCTCCCCGTCGGGACTCTTGCGGTAGTGCGTGAGGACCTGGTGACGGCGTCCACCCACCGGCGCGACGCCCTCCCCTTCCGGCGCAAGCTGCTCGACCAGTGCCTCCGGCAGCGCTGGCGCGGCCGCCGTCACCACAAAGCGATCGAACGGGCCGTGCTCCGGCCAGCCCAGCGTGCCATCGCCCACTCTGAACGAGATGTTCGCATAGCCCAGTCCGTCCCGCAGTATCTGCTCCGCTCTGTGACTCAGCTCGGGCATCCGCTCCACCGTATAGACGTGATGCACCAGCTCTGCCAGAACGGCCGCCTGATAGCCGGAGCCGGTGCC
>JAWOCH010000091.1:0-4576 GCA_046483865.1 Candidatus Brocadiia bacterium
TACGGCCAGCTCATCGAGGTGGCCGGCAACGTGCTGGACCGTTGCTACGGCGCGGGCGTCTTCATCTTCGGCGGCAAGGGCGGCGACCGGCGCAACAAGCCCCTCATCCGCGTGCTGGTGCATCACAACAAGGTGACCAGCCCCCTGCTGAACACCAACGACTGGGGCGGCGTCGAGACCTGGCAGGGCGGGCCGTGGTACGTCTACAACAACGTGTCAGGCAACCCCGGCGGCTACATGAATTGGCGCTACAATCCGGACAAACCCGGCAGCGCGCGGTTCGCCCACGCCTACTACATGGACGGCTCGTTCAAAAACTACCAGTTCAACAACATCGCCTGGGGCCGCAACAACGACCCCTCCAGCAAGTACTGCAACACGTCTGCCTTCCAGGAGATCATCAGCTACCAGAACACCGTCTTCAACAACACCGTGTTCCGGTTCTTCAAGGGCACCAGGCGCCAGAAGCCGGAGGCCGGGCGAGATAAGTTCCTGGGCAACATCTGGCAGGACATCAGCGGGTGGGTCTTCTGGCACGCCAAGCCCACCGACGCGGAGGCCGACCCCAACGTCTACCAGATCGGCGAGACGGGCGAGACCTTCGCCTACCACACCAACGCTTACGCGGACAACATCTTCCACAGCATCGCCGGCAAGATCGGCGTCTTCGAGGCGAGCGGCGTGCCGAGGCCGGAGCTGGAGCAGATGCGCAAGGCCCTCCAGATGCACGACGCCATGGCGGCATCGGTGGGAGTGCAGGCGGAGCAGCCGCCGCTGCGGGACGCCGAGGCGCATGACTTCCGCCCCGCCGCCGGCTCGGCGGCCATCGGCCGGGGCGTCCGAGTCTTCGTGCCCTGGGCGCTCTACGCCATGGTCGGCGAGTGGAACTTCACGCGCAACAACGCCGACCCGACCGTCGTCATTGACGAGCACTGGTACATGACGCCCTATCACGTCGGGCGGGAGCAGTACTGGACCCGGCCGACCTATCCGCTGGAGGCCGTCAACGTGGACGCGGAAGACTACGTGGCGGGCCCGCTGGAGGACTGGACCCAGGGCGCGCTGCGCCTGAACGGGCAGGATCAGTATCTGGTCCTCTCGGACGAGCAGATTGACGAACCGTTCCGGCTGAAGGGCCAGGCCGTGGAAGGCGGCTGGGCCACGGTGACGCTGCCGACGGCGGCCGTGCCGGGAGAGCCCTTCGACGTCGTGGTCGAGCTGGCCGAGCCGCACGAAGGCCAGCAGGTGGCCGTCCACCTTCACTGGCTGAAGAAGGCCGGGTTCGGCGGATTCAATGCATGGGGCGGACTGCCCAAGGCGGCCACCAGCGTCGGGCCCCACACCTTCACCTTCACCGCGGAGGACAAGCCGGACCTGGCCACCTTCTCCGCGACCGTCTTCCTGAGTCCCACCGGAGACTGGGGGGACCGAACGATGGTGGACCGCATACACATTGAGAAGGGACAATCCGGTTCAGAGCCCGAAACCCGTGAAGTGGCCCTCGGCGGCGAGCAGGCGACCCGCTGGATAACGGTTTCCGGCCAAGACCTGAAGACCCCGGAGACCTACAACTCCAGCTTCCTCATCGAAGCGTACTTCCGGACTGATGCGGGTGCCTCCGGCGTGCTGGTGGAGAAGATGGGCGACGCCGGCTATTCCGTCCTGCTGGACGACGACGGACTGCCACGGTTCAGCGTCCGCCACGGCGACGCTGCCGCCACGGTCAGGGGGAAGGCGCCGCTGAACGATGGCGAATGGCACCACCTGATAGCCGAAGCCGACCGGGAGGCGGGCGAGCTGCGCCTCTACCTGGACGGCGCCCTCAATGCGACCACAGACGGCCTCGGATCCTGGTCGCTGGCCAACAAAGCGGACCTTCACGTCGGCGGCACGCCGGACGGGCGCTGCCTGGCCGCCGAGCTGGAGTTTGTGCGCATCGCTCGGGGCACACTGGCCGATGCGCGCACGACGATAGAGGAACTCCACGAGTGGCAATTCAACGGCCCCTTCCTGCGCGACTTCACCGGCCGGGAGCCGGTGGGCAAGCGCGAGGCCGGCGCCCTGGAGTTGACCGAATAGCGCTGTCGCAGCGTGCGCGGCATGGGCTTTGCACCTTGTCCTGTGTGGGAGGAGTTTGCCTGCGAACGCACGGCACAGGGCGGCTAAGCCTATGTCAGAACACGAGTTAGACCAGGGCGTCCCGTCCGCATCCGGGCCGGTCTTTCTGAGCGGACGCGGCCCGGGGCGTTACATCGCTGCGGGCATAGTCGGCGGGGGTGTGGTCGGGGCTGCGCTGGGGTTGGTGGAACCGCTTGCTGCGCTGGTGGCCGCCGGGGGGCAGACGGCCCTTGGCGACCTGGCGGCCCTGCTCGCGGAGGGTCTGACCGTGCTCCCGCCGGCGTTCGCGCTGGCCGGCCTGCTGTGCGGAGCCATTCTGTGGTTCATTCTGCGGCTGGTGGCGGGCGCCCGGCGGCGGATGTCCGTTGTGCTGCGCACGGCGGCGCTTCTGCTGGCGCTCAGCTATGCCCTCTACTGGGCGTTCTACGGGCCGGCGCAGGTAAAGCTGGCGGTAGCAATCGGCCTTGTCGTGCTGGCGCTTGCGGGAGGCGCGCTGGCGTACGCCGGCCTCGCGGCCCTTCTCCATCCCATCCTGAGCGGCCGACGAAGCAGAAGCGTCCTGGCGGCCGGCGTGGTTGCCGCCCTGCTCTGGGCCGGAGGCCTGGCTGGCTTCCTGTCGCAGAGGGGGCGGGCGCCGCTGGCACTGAGCGTCGAGCCGACCCGCGCAGACCGGCCGAACATTGTGCTGGTCGTGCTCGACACGGTCCGCGCGGATCACCTGTCATGCTACGGATATCATCGCCCGACCACGCCGCACATTGACCGCTTCGCCGCCGGCGCCCGGCTCTACCGCCACGCGGTTTCCCCGGCCTCCTGGACGGCGCCGAGTCACGCTTCCTTCTTCACCGGCCTGCCGGTGAGTGCGCATGGCTGCCATCAGTATCACGAGTTCCTCGACGGGGAGTTCGACGTGCTGGCCGAGCAGCTCCACGAGGCGGGCTATCAGACCGTCGGGTTGTCGTCGAACCCCGTCGTCTCGGCGAAGCGCGGCTTCGCCCAGGGGTTCGAGACCTACTGGACCCCGGCCACTCACCGTTTCCGTCCCCGGCAGGGCCTTGGCCGCGCGCACGCGTTATCCGGACGCATCCTGCGCCTGCTGGGCTTGGAGCGCCGGGCGGAGCTGGCCGAGGTCATGCATGCGCGCCTTGCGCGCTGGTTCGCCGGGGACTACACGCCGGACGCGCCGGTGTTCCTGTTCCTGAACTACCTGGAGCCGCACGCGCCCTACGTGCCGCCCTCCCACAGGCTGGAGTGGGCTTCCGAGCCCGTCCTGCGCAAGTGGCTCGAGCGGGACCAGTTCGACGCCCTGCACGCGCACACCTGCGGAGTGGACGCACTGAGCGGAGAGGACATCTCCGAGCTGGAGGCCCTCTACGACGACGAGATCCGCTTCGTGGACGCGAAGGTCGGCGAGTTGCTGGACTTCTTCGGCCGCAACGCCCTTGATCGGGACGCGCTGATCATCGTGACATCCGACCACGGGGAGCACTTCGGCGAGCACCACCGCATGACGCACCTGTTCAGCCTCTACCAGCCGCTCGTGCACGTGCCGCTCATCGTGCGGCTCGGCGACCGCCTCGCGCCCGGCGTGGACGAGTCGCCGGTGCAGAGCCACGACGTGTTCCCGACCATGCTGGAGGTGGCGGGGGTCGAATGGACACGGGCGCCGGCGCACAACTGCCGCAGCCTGCTGGCGGAGCCGGAGGAGCCGACGCGGCTGGGGGTGAGTGAGTACCTGGCGCCGCACGTGGGCGTGTTGGAGCGGGTGCGCAACCTGCACCCCGCGCACGATTTATCGGGCGTGCCCACCCGTCTGCGCGCGGCGCGGCGCGGGGCAAGCAAGGTCATCCGCAACGGTCGCGGGGAACTCGAGCTGTATGACCTGGACGCGGACCCACTGGAGGGCAACGATCTGGCCGCCGAACGCCGGGAGGAGGCGACCGAATTGGAGCGGCTGCTGGACCGATGGTTGGAATCGTTCGTCCATTACGAGTCGGCCGCCGACGCACCCGAAGCGGAGGCACTCACGGGGGACGAGTTGGACGCGCTGCGCGACCTGGGCTACGCGTTTTGAGCGCGGGTAGGCGCCCTTCCGCGCAGTCCTTGCCATGCCCCGATGCCGGGTCTATACTGGCAACCGCCGGCTAACTGCGCTGTCTCACGGGGGCAAGGTTGGTAGAAGACCGACCGGGCATGATCGGGCAGGCCGTGGGGAAGCTGCGCCGGCTGTGGCTGACGAGCTTCCGCCGAGGCTACGTGAGTGAGCAACTGAAGCGGCGGCGCGGCTCCTGCAACGGTTGCGGTCGCTGCTGCGAGCTGGTTTTCCGGTGCCGGTTTCTGACCGGGGACCGCCGCTGCCGTATCTACGGGCGTGGCCGCCCGGCCGCCTGCCGGTTCTTCCCGGTTGACGAGCGCGACCTGACCGACGTCGGCGGGCAGTGCGGCTACTGGTTCGAGG
>JAWOCH010000153.1:0-2548 GCA_046483865.1 Candidatus Brocadiia bacterium
TGCCTGCGGCGTTCCTCCTCGTCGTGGATCGCGCCGACGATGGGCGCGCAGTCGTCCGCGCTCACGCGTGCCTCACCGGCCAGACCGTACTCCTTGTTGATGTAGGCAGGCACGGCGGCCTCCGGCACGTGCAGCAGCAGTTGCGCCTCCATCTCCTCGTCGGAGATGCCCGTAGTGCGTCCCAGGACGTCGTACTGGTAATCCACCCACCTGCCGATCTCCACCAGCCGCGTCTTCCTGACCGAGATATCGCTGCGTTCTGCCACGCTCTCCGCCAGGTAGCACTGCGCCCAGTAGACGATGCCCTGCAGGCCGGACTTGTCCGTGATGGTGATGGACGGAGGCGTCCCCAGCAGCCCGGCCGTGTCGAAGACCTGGTAGATCCGCTCGTCCATCGCCAGACCGTGCCCGTGAATGCCCGCTCGGGTCTTGTGGGCGTCTTCCCCCACCAGGGGGTGGTCGGGCGGGATGATCACACCCATCGCCCTGAAGTAGTCCGCGATCTCGGTGATGGCCTGCGTGTTGGTGCCGTTGGGCCCCTTCAGCGACCGGTATGCCATGATGGCCGCCTCGAGGGGCGGGTTGCCGGTCCTCTCGCCGAAGCCCAGGACCGTTCCGTTCAGTATGTCGCAGCCGTAGAGCCAGGCGGTCACTGCGTTGGCGATTACCAGGTGGAAGTCGTTATGGCCGTGCCATTCCAGCCTCTCCGGCGGCATGCCCTCACGCACTATCTTGTGAACCAGCTTGGGAACGCTGCGCGGCAACGCCGCCGAGGCGTAAGGCAGCCCGAATCCCATGGTGTCGCAGAGCCTGACCTTCGGTTTCAGCTCCTCCGGCAGCGCGTCGGCGAACTCCACGATCATCCCGATGAACGGCAGCACGAAGCCATCCATGTTGGCCCGCGTAAGGTCCTCCAGGTGGAACCGCACGCGGATGTCCCGCTCGGCCGCCATCTTGGCCATGGTCAGGTATTCCTCGGCGGCCGTCTTCCAGTTCTTCTTCAGCTTCAAGAACACGTGGTAGTCGGAGCAGGAGGACAGCAGCCCGGTCTCCTTGATGCCCAGGTGCTGCATCAGCTTCAGGTAGAGGGCATCGTTCCGCAGCCCCCTGATCCACGCGGTCGGCTCCGGGTAGTGCGGGTTGTCCGCGTAGACCTCCAGGCAGCGGGTGACGGCCTCGATGTCGCTGTCCGAATAGAGGAAGAACTCGGTGTTCGAGATGACCTGATTGGGTCCCGACAGCCTGCCCAGCAGGCGGTAGATGTCCACGATCTGATCTGGCGTGTAGGGGGGCCTGGCCTGCTGGCCGTCCCGGAAGGTGGTGTCGCTCAGCACCAGCGGCGCCTCCCGCCGCTCGGCGAAGTCGAATTCCACCAGCTCCCCGTCGATCTCCTCGTATGCCTTGCCGGAGAAGACCATACGGGGCACCTCGGTGAAAGGGAAGATGTCCTCGAGCAGGTCGGGCTGCCCTTCGTCGATACGGACCAGCGAAGAGGGATCCGTCTCGACCTGGCGGGTGGTGGACAGGTCCATGATCTGCTGCTTGAGTTCTTTCTTCATCTACGGCTCTCCTTGCGGGACGGCGGACACAACTGGGCCAGAATCCTGATGAGTATAGAGCGGCGGGCCGCAACCGTCAAAGCGCGCAGGGCCAGTGTGGCCGAAGCCCCGCCGGCGACGGGCTTCTACAGTTGGTACTACTACTGCGGCCACGTGACCGAAGAGCACATCCTGGCGAACGCGCGGTTCCCGGCGGCCCGCCGGGGTATGGGCGACGACGTGATGATCCTCGGCTGCGGCACTCCCTACGCCCCGATGAAGGGCATCGGCAACATGGTGCGGGTGGGCTCAATATGCCCGCACACTGGACGCCTACGGCTATCCCACCGGCCCGGTGACCCCGCCACTGAGGACGGCCACATCGTCATACCCCTGAGCGGCACCCACAGGGCCGCCTACTACGACGCGAGGCTCGAATGACGAAAGCCGGGGCAGTCTTCAGCCAGGACACCACCCGGTTGGCAACCGAAGAACCCGGCGGCTGGCAACTGGCCGAGCGGAACGCCGACGTGCCCCGCGCACGGGAGGGCGCCCCGGAGCTTGAGATGGGGCGGCCCTACGGTTTCTTGTAGCTTCTTCGCCAGTAGAGCTGCTCCAAACCGAAAGGAGCCGCCCCGACGGTCGAGCTTCGCACCGTCCGCGCCGAATGTCAACAGAGACTGTGGGATTATCTGACCGGCCGTGCCCGCTATGGCTGGAGACGATCGTCACCGATGGGGATGGGGGCCTTCTGGCGGCCCTCTGGATGGTCCACCCGCGGGTGCCCAAACAGCGCTGCATCTTCCACAAGGTCCAGAACATCGCCGATCACCTGCGGGACCGCTCGCGGCGGGGGGCGATCCTCTCGGAGGCGGCGGCCATCTACGAGGGCCTGCGCACCCCGTATCAGGCGCGGCGGCGACTGAGGCTGTGGGCCCGTAGGTGGGAGCAGCTCGAGCCGGAGGCCGTCAGGCGATTCAGCTACGAGTTTGCGGACTCCCTCACCTACC
>JAWOCH010000190.1:0-7334 GCA_046483865.1 Candidatus Brocadiia bacterium
TCCTTCTTGACGTTGCGGCAGTAGAGGCCGGTCTTGTAGCCGCTCTCGAAGTCGCGCCGTCCCTCCACCAGCATCTCATAGAGGCAGAAGGGGAAGTCCGCACCGGCGGCAACGGCCAGGGGCAGTGAGCCCCAGAACCGCGCGTTCAGCTCCAGCAGCACCCACCATCCCGTGCGTGGCTGCACGCGGAACTCGGCCATCAGCACGCCGCTGTAATCGAGGGCGCCCACAAGTTGCTCGACGGCCTCCATCAGTGAGGGGGACAGAGGCACGCTGCGCCGATACGTGCTTCCTCCGCCCCGGATCGGTTCATGGATGCGCTCGTGCTGGAACGCCATCAACGGCCGGCCCTCGTGCACCAGCACCTCCACGCCCATGCCGCGCCCGGGGAAGTGCTCCTGCACCAGCAGCGGGCCGGAGACCGGTGACTGACCGATGGCCCGCGCCGCCTGCTCGGGCGTGCGGGCCGTCCGGGCGCGCTGGCGGTAATACAGGTTCTCCGGGGAACATGACACGGGCGCCTTTACCACGACCGGGAAGTGCAGGCGGCCGAGGGTCTCCGCCGCCTCCCCGCCCGGCTCGACGGTCACCTGCGCCGGCACGGGTATGTCCAGTGAACGGGCCAGCTCGTGCGTGCTGGCTTTGTCGAAGGCCACCTCGAACGCGCGTTCGGGCAGCAGATAGCACCGCCCGTGGGGCTCCATCTCGCGCCGGTGGAGCTGCAGCAGCAGCACCGACGGATCGTCGCAGGGGATGACCAGGTCGAACTGCTCCCGGTCCATCAGGTCGGTCAGCCCCGCCAGCCAGGCTTGGTCCTCCCCGTACGCGGGCAGTTCGTGCACACGGCTCAGGTAGCGCGACCTCAGCGCGGACAGCGGTCGCGGACTCCAGCCGGCGTGGACTTCGATGTCTTGCCTTCCCAGCGAACGCACCACGGCCAGGAAGGCCCGATTGTCGCCCCCCAGCACCAGTACTTTGCCGCGGTGTCGCATGGTCATGTCGTCTCCTTCTGGGAGACGAATCGCTGCCGGTACTCGCTGAGCGTCAGGCCTTCCAGGCCGCTTTCGGCAGCGCTGAACAGGGCTTCCAGCGTCTCGTAGAGCGCCTCGACGGACGCCTCGTTGGGGAACGTCGGGCTGCCGCCGGGCATCAGTTCCGAGGAGTGCAGCATCAGGTTCACAAAGCCGCGCCCTTGCCGCAGTGCCCGCCGCAGCATTTCGCACAGCCGTCGGCCGTTGCGCCCGTCGGGCCGGAACCATCGCACGGCGGGCAGCAGGCGGTTGACCGCGCCGTAAAGGGGCGGGAACGCACCAACGGGCAGGGCCGTCATCGCGGCCCGGCGCAGCGTCCGCCGCAGCGGGCCGCCGGCCGGCTCCGTGGTCACCGGCACCTCCAGCAGTTCCGTACCGCCCGGCCGGGCCACGTCGTCCTCGGACACGAAGTAAGCCCCGGATGGGCAGTTCCGGTAGTCCGGCCCTCCGGGTCCGCCCGGTGCGCCGGGCATGTGCCGCCAGGAAAGGCCCGGCGTTACGGAGCTGTCCACCCGGTAGCCGGCTTCGATGAGGATTGCCGCGTAGGTCTCGTCGAAGGCCCACCGCCCCCCGCGATGGCTGCGCGGGGCCGCCCCGAATGTCTCGCCCAGCAGGTCCGTCATGGTGCGGACCTTCGCCCGCATGGTCCGCTCCGGGTAATCGGTCAGGTAGGGCTGGTGGCGGGCATCGTCGGCCGTCAGCTCGCCGATGGGCGGGGTAGCCCAGGCGTGCAGGTGCATTCCGATCTCGCCCTCGCCCCGTTCCAGCACGCCGGCGGCGAAGTCCTGGAACGTCTCATCCCGCGCCATCTCGTAGTCCGTCAGGTAGGTAGGCCGCAGACCGTGGGCGACGCACAGCTCGTGGAACCGGGGCAGGCACCGCGCATTGCGGGTGTTGGGCCTGCGTGGCCGCGACCACAGGTTGTCGCCCTCCACGTCCACGGTGACCAGGCAGGCGGGCTTCTCAGCGGGCATTTGGGGCCGGACCCTGACGGTTGGCGTAGCCGGTAAACGGTCTACTCAGCGTACTGAGAGCCGCCCCCGTCGTCAAGCCCTCGCCTGCCCATGCCGCGCGCAAGCCCTTGCGGCGGCGGCAGTTGCCGCTATACTGTCCACCTCCGCAGCCATCATCAAGAGCCCGGACCATGCGCGTAATGCAGCTCACAACGGATTTCCGCCTGGGGGGAGCCGAGCGCGTTGTGGTGGGCCTGATGCGCGAGCTGAGGGAGCGGGGTGTGGAGTGCGCCGCCGCCGGCCTGTTCGAGGGAGGCCGGGCCATCGGGCGCGCACGGCGGGTGCTCCAGTCGGAAGGCTTCCCCGTCCACTGCGCCGGGTTGGAGCGCAAGTGGCGCCTGTGGCGGCTGGCCGGGCTGCGCCGGTTCGTGCAGAATTGGGAACCTGATGTGCTGCACTGTCACCTGTTCCACGGCAACGCGACGGGTGCGCTGCTGCGGCTGGCCGGCTTGCGGCGTCCGATGCTGTGGACGCACCACAACGTGGAGGCCCGGCCGGTGCCGCTGCGGCGGGCCTTCTACCGGCTGGCCTGGGGTATGCCGGACTGCCACGTGTCCGTCTCGGAGGCCGCGCGGCGATACCACCTGGCCCTCGCCGGGCCCGGCCGGCGCAGCGAGGTCATCCACGACGGCATAGACCTGCGCCCGTTCCTGGCGGTCAGGCCCGAGCCGGGGACGGTCTTCGGCGCGCTGGGCCGGCTAAGTCCCGGGAAGGGCATGGACGTGCTGGTGCGGGCGTTCGCGCGGGTGCGCGGGGACTGCCCGGCGGCGCGCCTGCGCATTGGGGGCCGCGGGCCCGACGACTGGCTGCGGGAAATCATCCGCAGCGAAGGCGTCGAGGAAGCAGTCGCGCTGGAAGGTTTCATCACGGACGTGCCGCGGTTCCTTTCGGAGATCAACGTGTTCGTCAACCCGTCGCTCAGCGAGGGGTTCGGGCTGACGCTGCTGGAGGCGCTGGCGGCGGGGCTGCCGTGCGTGGCCTCTCGTGTGGGCGCGCTGCCGGAGGTCGGCGGCGAGTTCGTCAGATGGGCCGAGCCGGGGGACGGCGGATCATTGAGCGAGCAGATGGCCGCCGCCCTGTCAGAGACCGGAGGGGCAGAGGAAGTGGCAGGTCGGCGCCGACGCGCCCGGCGCTTCAGCAGGGACAGGATGGCCGACGACTATCTGCGCCTCTACGGATCCCTGCTGGCCTGAACTCCGCTTCCGGCCTCTCGGCCACCGTTGTCAGCCTGGAGGGCCACGCTCCGTCGTGGCCGCCGTTCGGTATGCGATAGAGCGGACGCGACAGAGCGCGTCCCTCCAAACTGCCGGCAGCCCCACCCCGCGCGGAGCGTCCTCTCACTCCTCCCCGCGCCGGCTGATGCGGTGGCTCGGCTTCTCGATGGTGACCTGCGTGTCGGGCTCGACCGAGTGGGTGAGGAACACGTTCGCCCCGATCACCGAGCCCTTGCCGACCGTGATGGGCCCCAGGATGCTGGCGTTGGAGTAGATGATGACGTCGTCCTCGATGGTGGGGTGGCGTTTGTAGCCGCGCAGCAGGTTGCCGCTCTCGTCGGTCTTGAACCGGAATCCGCCCAGCGTCACGCCCTGGTACATGCGCACGTTGTCCCCGACCTCGCTCGTCTCGCCGATGACCACGCCGGTGCAGTGGTCCACGAAGAAGTGCCGCCCGATCTGCGCGCCGGGGTGGATGTCCATGCCCGTGATACGGTGCGCGTACTCGGTCATGATGCGCGGCAGCCAGGGGACGCCCTGTTCGTGCAGCAGATGGGCGACGCGGTAGATCATCAGCGCCCGGAAGCCGGGATAGCAGAAGATGATCTCGTCGTAGCCGGTGGCGGCCGGGTCTCCCTGGAAGGCGGCCCGGACGTCTCCGTCCAGAAGGTCCAGCAGGTCGGGCATCTGCTGCAGGAACCGGAACGCCTCCCGATGGCCGTCCTCCTCGCACGCCTGCCGGTCCACTCCGGCCGGGCCGTGCCGCTCGTGCAGCAGGCAGCGTCCGATCTCCTGTCCCAGCAGGTCGTGAACCGTGTTGAGGGTCTCGCCGATGTGGAAGGCCAGGTTCGCCCGGTCCAGGCCCTTCTTGCCGAAGTAGCCCGGGAACAGGACTTCCGCCAGCAGGTCCAGGATGCGTATCACTGTCTCTGCACTGGGCAGCGGGTGGCGGCAGATGTGCTGCACAGTGTCGCGCCGCTCCAGGGCCTCGAGCATCGCCTCCACCACTCCTGGAAGGTTGTCCTTGTAGGGGAAAATGCTGTCGAAGCTGCCCGCCCGTTCGCGTGACTGCGGCCCGTGCTGGTTGTCGTTGTTCATCCTGCTATCATCTCCTGTCTGAGGTGGCCGTGGATTGCGCATGGCATTCTCCCCGCCGCGACCGGCCGCGTCAACCGCTGGCCGGGGGGCGCAAGCGGCAGTGCGGAGATTCTGGCGCGGCGGAGCCACGCCGCGGCGGGAAACCGGCGGGCCTTTTTCCTGCCGGCACGGCCGGCGGACCGCGGCCGCCTAAGACGCGCTTCGGAAAGCGGTTAGACGTATGCGCAACGGACCGCCGGGAGGCCGGGCTAACGGAAATCCAACGTTTTTCCGACCGAAACCCGAAAAAGGGCTTGACGTAGCATATCTACCCCGTTAGGATACGCGCTTGTTCAAGATATGGCACGTGACTCGGACACCTGTTGGCGGTTCGTAAGGGTTTTGGCGGCCCTGACTTAGGGCTGATGCGGGGGCGTACCGGGTGCAATGTCCATACTGCAAAGCGGACGATGACCGCGTCGTCAACTCCCACCCCTCCACCGATGGCACATATGTCAGGCGGAGAAGGGAGTGCAACGAGTGCGGACGCCGCTACACCACCTACGAACGCATCGAGCAGAGCATCCTGCGGGTGGTGAAAAAGGACGGCAGCCGGGAGGAGTTCAGCCTCCAAAAACTGCTGGCCGGCCTGAACAAGGCGTGCTACAAGCGGCCCATCCCCGCCGAGCGCATCACGGCCCTGGCCGAGGAAGTCGAACGGGAGCTGCACCAGCATTTCGAGGGGGAAGTGCCCTCCCGTGAGATCGGCGAGCTTGTGATGGAGCGGCTGCGCGAGCTGGACCACGTGGCCTACATCCGGTTCGCCTCGGTCTACCGGGAGTTCAAGGACGTGAGCGACTTCGTGGAGGAGGCCGACACGGTGCTCAGGTCCGGGGGCGCCCGCCCGCCGCGGCAGGAACCCGCCGAGTCGAAGGGACAACAGAGCGGCGCATAGCCTACGGGAGGACTCAAATGGCGGTTGAAGCCGATCCTATCCAGGATCGAAACCACCGAACGACTATCGAGCAGGTGAGAAAGCGCGACGGCCGAGTGGTGCCGTTCGACCAGAGCAAGATCGCCGATGCAATCTTCAAGGCCGCGCAGGCGGTGGGCGGCGATGACCGCGTCATGGCCGAGGAACTGGCCGGCACCGTCACCATGCTGCTGGAGAAAGATGCCGACGACGGCAGCCCGCCCGAGATCGAACAGATACAGGACATCGTCGAGAAGGTTCTGATCGAGACCGGCCATGCGAAGACGGCCAAGGCATACATTCTCTACCGCGACAAGCGGGCGCGTATCCGGCAGTCCCTCCAGGTCCGCAAGCCGGTGCACCGCTCGGGCAACTCAACCGACATCGCCCTGCTGGTCAACACCGAGACACAGGACCAGATAAACGAGTGGGACAAGAGCAAGATCGCCCGTGCGCTGGAGGTGGAGGCCGACATCGCCCCCGAAGTCGCCCACGAGATCGCCTCCGCCGTGGAACGCCGCGTCATGGCAAGCGGCCTGACCCGCATCTCCACCGCCCTCATACGTGAGCTGGTGGACAATGAGCTGTTCGAGCGCGGCCTGACCGCGCGGCTGAAGAAGCAGGCCATGCTCGGCATGCCCAAGTACGACCTGGACCAGATCATCCACAGCAAGAGCCGGGAAAACGCCAACATCGCCCAGAACAACCCCGAGGCCATCAACCTGGCCCTGGCCGAGAACACCCTCAAGCAGTACGCCCTCCAGGAGGTGTTCACCGATGAAGTGGCCGAGGCCCACATGCGGGGGGAGGTCCACCTGCACGACCTGGGTTACCCGACGCGGGTCTACTGCTCCAGCCACTCGCTGGAATACCTGAAGAAGTACGGACTGAACCTCCAGAACCTGGACACGTGCAGCGCCCCGGCCCGGCACGCGCGCACCCTGACCGGCCACCTGAACACCTTCCTGGCCTCGATGCAGGCATACTACGCCGGCGCGCTGGGGGTGGGCTACATCAACGTGCTCTACGCGCCGTTCGTCGAGGGCATGTCATACGAACAGATGGAGCAGGAGGCCCAGCACCTGATCTTCAGCTCTTCCCAGAACGCCTTCAGTCGCGGCGGGCAGACGTTGTTCCTGGACTTCAACGTCCACACCGGCGTGCCGGCCTACATGAAGGACGTCCCCGCTATCGGCCCCGGCGGTCAGTATAGCGGGCGCACCTACGGGGACTACGAGCGCACCGCCCAGCGCTTCTGCAAAGCCATGCTGGACGTGTGGCGCGCCGGCGACCAGTACGGCAACGTGTTCGCCTTCCCCAAGTGCGACCTGCACATCAGCGACGCCACGCTCACCGACCCCGCCCAGCGGGAGATCCTCGAGTACGCCTGCCGCATCGCCAGCGAGAACGGGTCGCCGTATTTCATCTTCGACCGCGACGAGGTCACTCTGAGCGCCTGCTGCCGGCTGCGCACCACCATCCGGGACGACTACATGATCCGCCATCCGGAGAGCATGAGGTTCTGCGGGTTCCAGAACGTGACCATCAACCTGCCCCAGGCCGCCTATCGCGCCGGCGCCGGCAACTGGGACGCGCTGGAGCAGGAGATTGACGACATGATCGAACTGGCCATCAAGGCCCACCTGCAGAAGCGCAAGTTCATCGGCTCCCTGATGACCGACTCCAGCAAGCCGCTGTGGGAGATCGGCAAGGAAGCGGCCGACGGGCGTCCATACGTGGACCTGGGGAAGGCCACGTATATCTTGGGCCTTATCGGGCTGAACGAGTGCATGCTGCACATGACGGGCAAGGAGCTGCACGAGGACATCGGCCTGGTGCGGCGGGGGCTGCACCTGGTGCGGCACATGCAGTTCCGGGCCAAGGAGCTGGGCCGGGAGCACGGCATGAGGGTGGCCCTGGAGGAATCGCCCGCCGAAAGCGCCGCCCGACGGCTGGCCAAGGTGGACCTGGATCGCTTCCCCGCCGCCGAGCGCACCGTCCAGGGCAGCATGGAGGAGGACGAGGT
>JAWOCH010000274.1:0-10265 GCA_046483865.1 Candidatus Brocadiia bacterium
AAGATGATAGCCAGCGAAGAGACCGGCCAACTGCTGGGAGTGCACATCTGCGCGGCGGAGGCCAGCTCGCTCCTGGGCGAGGCATGCATCGCGCTGAGGCTCGAGTGCACGGCCGAAGAGCTGGCCGAGACGATCCACGCCCATCCCACGCTCGCGGAGTCCCTGCGGGAGGCCGCCGAGGGCGTCATCGGTATGCCCATCAACTGGCGCGGTTGAGACGTATGGCAGAGGCCACACAGAACGAGCTGCGTGTCTATGGGCTGCGACGCATGCCTTACGAGGAGGCCCTGCGGATGCAGCTTCGGCTGCGGGACGACTGCATCCGAACCGGTGGCCACGCCCAATGCCTGATGCTGGTCGAGCATCCCCCGGTGATAACCATCGGACGGTCCGGGGACGAAGGTGACCTGCTGTTCGGGCGACATGAGCCGGCCGGGCGCGGCGTGGACGTGGTCGAGTGCAGCCGCGGCGGCCGCCTCACCTATCACGGGCCCGGCCAGATGGTCGCCTATCCCATCGTTCACCTGGGCTCGCGTGGGCGCGACCTGCACCGTTACCTGCGCGATCTGGAGCAGTGGGTCGTGCGCCTGTGCCGAAGTTACGGTGTTGAAGCCCACGCCGAGGGGCCGCAGACGGGCGTGTGGGTCGGGGAGCGCAAGATAGCGTCCATCGGCATCGCCTGCCGCAGGTGGGTCACCTACCACGGCGTCGCGCTGAACGTCTCGACTGACCTGAACGACTTCGACCTGATAGTGCCCTGCGGGCTGCAGGGAGTGACCATGACCTCTATCGAACGCGAGCTGGGCCATGCGCCGCCACTGGAGGAAGTGTCCCGGCTGGCCGCGGCGATGTTCGCCGAGGATTTCGGACTCGAACTGCTCAACGTGCCCGATGAGGAGCTGACGACGGCATGAGCTCCGCGCGCACACTGCCGCCGTGGCTGAAGAAACGTCTGCCGCCGGCCCAGCAGACCCGCCCCGTTCGCGCCATGCTGGCGGAGCTTGGCCTGAACACCGTCTGCCGGGAGGCACACTGCCCCAACCGCGGCGAGTGCTACGCCAGCGGCACGGCCACGTTTATGATCCTGGGAGCGGTCTGCACGCGGAACTGCCGTTTCTGCGCAGTGGCCGGGGGCAAACCCGAGCCGCCCGACGCAGACGAACCGCAGCGCGTGGCGGAAGCGGCGCGGCGTCTGGGCCTGCGCCACGTCGTGGTCACCAGCGTCACGCGCGACGACCTGCCCGACGGAGGCAGCGATCAGTTTGCCGCCACCATCCGGGCGCTCCACCGGCGCACCGGGGCGACCGTGGAGGTGCTGACGCCGGACTTCGGCGGCGAGGTCGCCGCCCTGGAACGCGTCCTTGACGCGGAGCCCGAGGTATTCAATCATAACGTCGAGACGGTGCCGCGCCTGTACCCGGGAGTTCGCCCGGAGGCGGATTACCGACGCAGCCTGGCCGTGCTGAACCGAGCAGCCGGACACAAGTCCGTCCCGGCAGTCAAGAGCGGCATGATGCTGGGGCTGGGTGAGACGGGTGCAGAAGTGCGCGCCGTGCTGGACGACCTGCTGAGCGCGGGCTGCCGGGCGGTGACGGTCGGGCAGTACCTGGCGCCGTCGTCCGAGCATCACCCGGTTGTCGAGTTCATTCCCCCGGCGCAGTTCGACGCGTTGAGGCGGGAAGCGCTGGAGATGGGCTTCGACGCCGCCGTCAGCGGCCCGTTCGTCCGCAGCAGCTACAAGGCCGCAGAGATGGCCGAGCAACTACTGAACGAGAAGCGACGCCAACGCCACAAGGAGGACAGATGAGCACGGAAGTTAAGCTGCCCCCGATGGGAGACGACGCGCCCGACGAAGCCGAAGTCTCCTTCTGGTATGTCGAAGAGGGCGAAGAAGTGGAGGAAGGCCAGGACATCGTCGAGATGGTCACCGACAAGGCGGCTTTCACCGTCCCCGCTCCGGCGGGCGGCGTACTGAGTTCCATCCTGGTGAAGGAAGGCGACACCGTCTCCGTCGGGCAGACAATGGCCACTCTGGAGGAATAGCCGCCCGTAGATGGCGTTCGAAGACATCCCCCATCAGGATGACGCGGTGCGCATCCTGCAGGCCGTGCTTTCCAGCGGGCGCATGCCGCACGCGCTGCTCTTCCTGGGACCGGAGGGCACCGGCCGGGCGCGCACGGCCCACGAGCTGGCCCGGGTCGCACTCTGCCTGGATGCCCCCGGCCCGACCGACTACTGCGGCGAGTGCGCGAGCTGCCGCCGGATGGCGGAGGGCACCCACCCCGATTTCCTGCCCATAGCAGTCCGTGAAGACCGCCGGTTTGTCTCCATCGGCCAGATCCGCGACGCGCAGGATCGCGTCGCGGTCAAGCCCGTCCTGGGCCCCCGCCGAGTGGTGGTCATCCGCCAGGCCGAACGGCTCACCCTGGAGGCGTCCAATGCCTTCCTGAAGACGCTGGAGGAGCCGCCCGGCGACTGCCTGCTCATCCTGTTGGCCGCCTCCGTGCGGGAGATCCCCGAGACCGTCGTCAGCCGCTGCCGCGTGGTGCGCTTCGCCAGCCTGCCGGCCGACGCAGTGGCCGAGCGGCTCCTCGCCGAAGGCGTCGAGCCCGACCACGCCGAATGGCTTGCCCGCCGCAGCGGCGGCAGCCCCGGCGCGGCGGAGCGGTTCCGCCGGATGGAACTGCACCTGTTCAACGACCAGCTCGTGGAGCGCCTGGCCGAACTGACCGTGGCGGACAACTTCGAGCTGAGCGCCTGGCTGGACGCAGCCGCCGGCAGCGGCTCCGGCTCCGCAGGGGAAGCGCGCGAGATCCTCCAGGAGTTGATCGAGTGCGTCGCCGTCTATTACCGCGACTCGGCGGCTGCCGGACGTACGGTGGGCGCCTCCCTGGCGCGGGCCGAGATGGCGCTGGAGGCGATCGAGAAGATAGACGGAAACGCCAACCGGCGACTCACCCTCGACAACCTGTTCACCCAACTGGCGAGGCGGACGCCCGGGAGCGCATGAGCGAGACCATCGAAGGCCGCGTGACGCACATCCGCTCCACCATCTGCGAGGTGGATGCGGGCGACCGGTCCTACGAGTGCACGGCTCGCGGCCGACTGGTCGAACGGGACAGCGGGCAGTCGAAACCGCTGGTCGTCGGCGACCGGGTGCTGTTCCGGCCCACCGACGAAGGCGAGGGCGTTGTGGTGGAGATACTGCCGCGCCGCACGAAGCTGTCCCGCCGCCTGCCCCGCGACGCGCGCATCGAACACATCATCGCAGCCAACGTGGACCAGTTGCTCATCGTCGCCTCCATTCGCCGTCCGCCGCTGACGCTGGGCATCATTGACCGCTACATCATCGCCGGCGAGGCGGGGGGCCTGCTGCCCATCATCTGCATCAACAAGACCGACCTGGCCGGGGACAGCACCGAGCACCTGGAGGCCGCCGAGCTGTACCGGGAGATGGGCTACGCCGTGCTGCTGACCAGCGCGAAGACGGGCGAGGGGGTGGACGCGCTGCGGGACGTGCTACGCGACAGGAGCACCGTGCTGGCCGGCCACAGCGGAGTGGGCAAGTCGGCGCTGATAAACGCCGTCCAGCCCGGCATGGAGCTGCGCACCGGGCCGGTGACCACGAAGGGACGCCACACCACCAGCAGCGTCTCGCTGCTGCGGCTGGAGTTCGGCGGCTACGTGGTGGACACGCCGGGCATCCGGGAGTTCACCCTGTGGGAAATCGAGGAGGGCGAGGTCCAGCAGTTCTTCCCCCGCATCTGGGAGCTGTCCCACGACTGCAAGCTGCCCGACTGCACGCACATGCACGAGCCCGACTGCGCCGTGAAGGCCGCCCTCGAGCGCGGTGAGCTGCCCGAGAGCCGATACGACAGCTACACGCGCATCGTGGAGACGCTGGAGAGCCCCGAGGTGCCGCGAGACACCGACGTAGAACAACCCAGGGAGCAGATAGCCCGTCGCAAGCGCCGCCCCAGCCGCCGCGCACGCAAGCAGGAGCTGTGGCGCCGCGCCGAGGAGGCGATGGAGGGGGAGGAGCCGGAAGACGAGGACGAGGAGGACTACCGGCCCAGGTGAGTCATGGCGTGTGCCGCATCAGCCTCTGCCGTCCAGCGCGCGCTCTTGCCCTCTGTACAGCCCGCGCTCCTCGATGTAGTCCAGCGCCGCCTGCGGCACCATGTAGCGCACGGAGCGACCCTCCTGCAGACGCCGTCGGATCTCCGTGGCTGATATCCGCATCAGGGGCACGTCAACCATGCTGCGGCGGACGGCCTCAGCCCATTCGGCGCCGAAGCGTTCCGCCAGCTCGCCCCAGCCGTCGGCCAGGTCGTAACCGGGCCGGCGGAAGCCCACGACCGGCGCCTCGCGGACAAGCTCCTCCGCTTGCCACCAGTTGGGCAGATCGAGAATGCTGTCCGCACCCAGCAGCAGCACCGGATCGGTCACTCCCCGCCGGCGCAGCTCGCGCACGGTAAGCAGCGTATAGGACGGCCCCTCCCGCTCCAGCTCCAGGGGCTCCACGACGAACGCTTCGTTACCCTCCAGGCACAGCTCGAGCATACGCTGCCGATCCTCGGCCGGCGCCAGGGGGGCCTGCGGCTTGTGCGGCGGCCGGGCGGCCGGCACGAACAGCACCCGCTCCAGCTCCCGCGCCTCGCGCACCCTTTCGGCGATGATCAGATGCGCCACGTGCACGGGGTTGAAGCTGCCCCCGAAGATGCCTGTCCCCGCCATTCACTGCCTCCCGACGACGGCGGCCAACTCCTTGAGCCTGCCCAGCAGTGGGGCCAACTCACCGGTGGGTACCATGGTGGCCTTGTCACTGAGGGCGGAGTCCGGGTCCGGATGCGTCTCGATGAACACTCCGTCCGCGCCTGCCGCCACGGCTGCCGCGGCCAGCGCCGGCACCACGGAGCGGTCTCCGCCGCTCGAAGCGCCCCGGCCGGCCGGCCTCTGGGCGGAATGGGTGGCGTCGAACAGAACCGGCCGTCCCAGCCCCTGCATCCGCGCTATGGAGCGCATGTCCACCACCAGGTCATGGTAGCCGAAACAGGTCCCCCGCTCGCAGAGCACCACGCGCTGGTTGCCGGTGGAGTTGACCTTCTCGGCGGCGCACCCCATGTCCTCGGGCGCCATGAACTGTCCCTTCTTGATGTTGACCGGGCGGCCTGCCTGGCCGGCCGCCACCAGCAGGTCCGTCTGGCGGCACAGGAACGCAGGTATCTGCAGCACATCCGCGACCCGGGCAACCGGCTCGGCCTGTTCCGGCAGGTGGATGTCCGTCAATACGGGCACGCCGAGCTGGTCGCGCACCGCCGCGAGCACCTCGAGGCCCTTGTCGAGCCCCGGCCCGCGGAACGAGCCGATGCTTGTGCGGTTGGCCTTGTCGAAGGAGGACTTGAACACGCAAGGCAACCCGAGTTCGGCGCAGATGTCGCGCACCTGCTCGGCGACCTCCATGCACAGGCTGCGCCCTTCGATCACGCAGGGCCCCGCCACCACGAGCAGGGGGTGCCCCTCGCCAATGACAATCTGGTCGGTCAGTTCCACGTCGCGCATGGCGGCAGGATACCAGATGCCTTGACACCGGTCAAACTTTCTGTTAGGGTATCGCTCCTTGGGCGGCGGTCGTATGCGCATTCCTGATGTCTTCCGCAATGCTCCTAACTCTTTTCAACGCAGGGGCTTATGTCAACCACGTCTCCGAGCAACGCACTGGAAGATCTGCTGGCCGGTCCGGTGGACCGGGACAACTACGACCTGCTGGTGCGCAATATCTACGACAGTTACACCAGCGTCGACCGCACCCACAAGCTGTTGCGGCAGCTTGAGGCCGACCTGGAGAAGGCATCCGGGGACGAGGCACGCGACCTGACCGAGAAGGTCGGCATCCTGCACTTCGCCATGGGCGAGTATGACGCGGCAGTCGAGCGCCTCGAGCAGGTGCGCACGCGCAAGATCGCCGCGCACTTCCTGGGCCACGCCTATACCAGGCTGAAGCGCTACGAAGAGGCCGTCGAGATGCTCGAGCGCGGACGCGAGGACGAGCAGGACATCGGCACAGACATACCCATCATCGAGACGCTCTGCCGGCTGCATCGGGAAGAGGAGGCCGCGGAAGCGCTGAGCCGCTATGAGGATGTCGAGGAGTCCGCCGATGTCGAATACGCCCGGGGACGCGTGGCAGAGGCCCTCGGTGAATACGCAGAGGCCCTGGAGCACTACGAAGAGGCCGTCCAGCAGGATCCCGAGCACGCCCGCGCCCTGTTTCGCCTGGCGCTGAACTGCGATCTGAACGGGGATGACGAGCGGGCCATGGAGCTTTACCGCCGCTGCGTGAACCTGCGGCCCACCTTCGTCGGCGCGCTGATCAATCTCGGCATCCTGTGCGAGGACCACGAGGAATACGAAGAAGCCATTGACTGCTACAAGCGCGTGCTGGCCATAGATCCCCACCACCAACAGGCCCGGCTCTACCTGCGTGACGCAGAATCCAGCCTGAACATGTACATCGACATGACCAAGACCCGCCGCCTGCGTCGGCTGGAGGAAGTGTTCGACCTGCCGGTGAGTAACTTCGAGCTGAGCGCCCGCAGCCGTAGTGCACTGGACCGGATGGACATCCAGACGCTGGGCGGGTTGACGAAGATCACGCCGGAGCAGTTGCTCAGCGAGCGGAACTTCGGCGACACCAGCCTGGGTGAGATTGAGCAGTTGCTGGGCAAATACGACCTGGAACTCGGCGAGCAGAGCGCGGCGCTGACCGGCCAGGGCGGCGGGACCGAAGCCATCGAGGAAGGCACGCTCGAGATGTCGGTCGAGGAACTGGAGCTTTCCACGCGCAGCCGTCGCTGCATGCAGCGGCTGGGCATCAAGACGGTCGGCCAGCTCGTGCAAATGACCGCGGACCAGTTGCTGGAATGCCCCAACTTCGGCGACACCAGCCTGGAAGAGATCAAGACGGAACTGGCGAAACTCGGCGTCTCGCTCAGCACTGAATAGGCCGGATGATCGAATTCCTCCAGGGCGAACTCGCGGGCAGCGCGCCGGATGCCGTCGTTTTGAGGGTCGGGGGAGTGGCCTTCAGCGTGCAGGTGCCGCTCAGCACCTATGACGCCCTGCCCGGCGAAGGGGCCCAGTGCCGGCTGCTGACTCACCTCCACGTGCGCGAGGACGAGCTGTCGCTCTACGGTTTCGCGACCGCGGAGGAGCGCCAGCTCTTTCGCATGTTGCTGCCGGTCAGCCACGTCGGCCCGGCGGTGGCCCTGCGCGTGCTGAGCGCCTGCAACGTGGCCCAGTTCAAGCGGTTCATCCTGGACGAGGATTCCGACTCCCTCAAGACCCTCATCAAGGGCATCGGCGCCAAGACGGCCCGACGGCTGGTGCTTGAGCTTCAGGAACCGGTCAAGGAGCTGGCTGTCGAGGCGGCCCCCTCCGCGCTGGACGAGGCGGTCGAGGACGCGATCCAGGCCCTGGTGACACTGGGCGAGCCACGCGCCAGGGCGGAGCGGGCCGTGCTGGCCGCCCGCGAGGCCCTCGGCGCAGAAGCCGACCATCAGAGCCTGGTGCAGGAGGCGCTGTCCGGCGACACATAGGGCCCCCGGCAGCCCCAACTCAGCATCCAGACAACCCAACAACCCGGCAACTAACCAGGCATGGCCGACGAGAGCATATACTCCGGCCTCCCCCAGGAGGACGAGCGCAGCTTCGAGACCATCCTGCGCCCCCAGAGCTTCGACGATTTCGTCGGCCGCCCGGACACCATCCGCAACCTGAAGACCTGGATCGAGGGCGCCAGGCTGCGCAACGAGCCGCTTGACCACATCCTGTTCAGCGGCCTGCCCGGACTGGGCAAGACCACCCTCGCCTACATCATCGCCAACGAGCTGGGCGTGGACATCCGCTCCACCAGCGGCCCCGCCCTGAACCGCCCGCGCGACCTGGTGGGCCTGCTGACGAACCTGAACCGGGGCGACGTGCTGTTCATTGACGAGATCCATCGCCTGGACGTGAGGGTCGAGGAGTATCTCTACAGCGCGATGGAGGACTACTTCATCACCATCATCATTGACCCCGGCCCCCACGGACGCTCGATCAAGATGGACCTGCGACCGTTCACGCTCATAGGCGCCACCACGCGGGAGGGGCTGCTGACCCCGCCGCTGCGCAGCCGGTTCCAGATCATGGAGCGGCTCGAGTTCTACACCACCGAAGAGCTGGCGGAGATCATCCGCAACAGCGCGGAGACGCTGCAGATCGGCATCGAGCCGGAGGCGGCCGAGCTGATCGGCGCCCGCTCGCGGGGCACTCCCCGGGTGGCCAACAGGCTGCTGCGTCGCGTGCGCGACGTGGCCCAGGCCGGCGGCAGCGAACGGATAACCCGCGAGCTGGCTGAGGAGGGCCTCCGCAGGCTGGGCGTGGACAGGTTGGGCCTCTCTGAGCTGGACAGGAAGGTGCTGCGCGCACTGGCCCGCAGCAGCGACCGCCCCCTGGGGCTGAAGACCATCGCCGCTGTCGTCGGCGAGGAGGAGAACACCATCCGCGACGTCTACGAGCCCTTCCTGATCCGCGAGGGCCTGCTGGAAAGAACCGCCCGGGGCCGTGTCATCACCAAGAGGGGCGCCGGCGCCATCGGACTCGACCCCGACCAGGAAGGCGAACAGGACGGGCTGTTCTGACTGAGACGACCTAACAGGATGAGGACAAGACTTGGGCAGTTTCTGTTGGCCGTATCCTGACCATCCTGTCTATCCTGTCATGCCGCTGTCGTTCTCCGTGTCCTCTGTGTCTCCGTGGTGAGAAAGCCGTGCACGTACTGCTCCACGTCTGCTGCGGGCCGTGCACCATCATGCCCTTCGAGGAACTGCGCGAAGAAGGGCACGAGGTCACCGGCCTGTTCTACAACCCCAACGTGCATCCGCTGATTGAGTTCCGCCGCCGGCTGAAGGCACAGAGAGTCCTCCAGGAGCGCCTGCCAATCGCGGTTATCTACGTGGAGGAGTACGGCCTGCGCGAGTTCCTGGAGGCGGTTGACTGGCGCGGCGGGGGGCGCTGCGAGGACTGCTACCGGCTGCGCTTGTCCCGGACCGCGCGGAAGGCCGCTGACAGGGGCATGGACGCGATGACTACCACGCTGCTTTCCAGCCGTCATCAGGACCACCAGCTTATCCGGCGTGTGGGCGAAGAGTGTGCGGAGCAGGCCGGCGTGGAGTTCCTCTACCGCAACTGGCGCCCCCTGGCCGAGGAGAGCCACCGGCGCGCGCAAAAGATGAACCTGTACCTGCAGAGCTACTGCGGCTGCATCTTCAGCGAGTGCGAAAGATACCGCGAGACCTCCCGTCACCTCTACCGCGGCCCCGGCCCGCTGGAGGAACCGCAACCGCCGACGTCCCGCGAAGGCGGGGTGAACGCAGATGAACGCAGGTAAGGAAGGAAGAATGCGCCAAGAGCTGGACCGTGCCGAGGAGACCGCCACTGAGGCGGTGCTTCCGCACATGAGCCTGGGGCAGCGGGTCTGTGCCATGCTCGCGCTGGCGGCTCTCGTGGGTGGGGCGGTGTTGCTCGCTCTGTCCTGCTGCACGTCGCGCCAGACCATCCCCGCCGTGCCGGCGCTGCCGCCGGCTCCGCCAGTCATCCGGATGCCGGAGGCCGTCCGCATCCGCCTCATCTCGGGGGACACTGTCGAGGTCGGCTGCCGCCACGGGGGCACCTGGTTCGGCGAGCCGGAGACCGGTGAGGTGCTGCTGGCCAGCGGGACCGGCCCGTGGACGCTGTCGCTTCAGGAGGGCGCGCTGGCCCTGAACGGGCGCCCGCTGGCCGTTGAGTCGGCGGAGCTGGAGTCCGCCGCCGGCGTCTTCCAGCTCGATGGGCGCAGCTACCGCGGCAAGCTCACCGTGCGCGCCACGGACGAGTCAGGCGTCGAGACGGTCAACGTGCTGCCGCCGGAGACCTACCTGGCCAGCGTGGTGGGCAGCGAGATGTACGCCGACTGGCCGCTGAACGCGCTGATGGCCCAGGCCGTCGCCGCGCGCACCTACATGCTGCACACCCACGCGCAGAAGGGCCACCTGACAACGGTCGACATGGCGTACAAGGGCATCGCAGCGGAGACACGGCCTGCCGAGCTGGCCGTGGAACTGACCCGCGGCATAGTGATGGCCTACAACGGCCGGCTGTTCAGCGCCTATTTCCACAGCACGTGCGGCGGCCACACGGCGCCGGTGGACAAGGTGTTCGGCGATGAACTGAGTCCGCCGCTTGCC
>JAWOCH010000027.1:0-4375 GCA_046483865.1 Candidatus Brocadiia bacterium
CATTGCGTGCCGCACCACCCATCCGGAAGGTCCGCGCCCGAAGCAGAACGGATCCGTTGCATAGGTTCGGTCGAAACGCTCAACCTGCGGTCCGGTCTTGGCATCCACGGCGGCGCCCCCTGCCACCGTATCAGTCGGCAGCTTTACTCGATGTGCATAAACCAGGACTTCGGCGCGCCGCAGATCGGGCACTTCTCGGGCGGCTCGTCATAGACGGTGTTGCCGCACCCGCGGCAGACATACATGTCGCGCTCGGGAAGGTCCGCACCCCCCTCCAGGGCCTGGATTGCCTGTGCGTAGAGTTCGTGGTGGATCTGCTCAACCTGCATGGCGTAATCGAACGTCTCCTCGGCGTCCTCGCGGCCCTCCTGCTGCGCCCCCTCGATGAACTCCGGGTACATGCTCCTGAACTCATGCGCCTCGCCGGCCTGCGCGTCCTGCAGGTTCTCCAGCGTGCCGTGGACTGCGCCCATGGCGTCCATGTGGTTCTGAGCGTGGACAGTCTCGGCGGCAGCCGCCGCCCGGAAAAGCCGGGCAACCATGGGATGGCCCTCGTCTCGGGCCTTCTTCGCATATGCCAGGTAGCGCTGGTTGGCCTGGCTTTCCCCCGCGAACGCGTCCTTCAGGTTCTGTTGTGCATCCGCCACAGGTACAGCTCCTTCCTGTGCAGTTTGAGAGATCGCCCCACGCGGCGCCGTCCGTGCCCCCGGCAGCGCCCAACGTTATCCCCAGCATAACGGCGCGCAGCGGGTCGTTCAACTGCATTCCGCTGGAAGGTAGAGGCGAGACGGATGCACAGCGCCGACGGAGTAGCAAACTCGATGCCCGAGGTGCGGCCGCCTGAGTCCTGCCGAAGTCACCTGGAGGGCTATACGCCTATCGCTGACTCACTCGCAGTATCGCCCGTCGGTAGCGTGTCAGCGGCGGCGTCCCCGTGCCGGTCGCTTCCAGGATGACGTGGAGTTCGTGGCCTCCGGCATCGTCCGGCACAACCACCTCCGCCGTCTTCCCGCCGGCGTTCCCGATCTCGACGCTTCCCTGGTAGGAACCGGCCTCGGTGTAGTGCCACCATCGGCAGGCGAGCGCGCCGCCGGACGCGGCCTGCGAACCCTGGGCACTGAGCACCACGGCCTCCCCGGGTTCGGCGCTGAGTGCCATCGGGCGGCTCGAACCGTCGCCGTTCAGAACTGCATCGGGCGGCCGGCTGGCGCCGTCCGGCTCGCCGACGCACCAATCCATGCGTGCCTGGAACTCCCGCTGGAAGGCGTCGCGCCAGCGCCACACCGTGACCGGACCGCCGGTGACGCCGTCCACCGTGTCCGCAGCGTCCTGGTAGAATCGCCCGTCGCGCTCGAACCGCCCGCCCCAGCCACCGTAGTCCGGGCGCTCGGGGACGTGCAGCCCGTTGTCCAGGAAGTAGAACCAGGACGGCGTATCGCCCTCCTTCAGACAGCCGTGGGGGTTCGGCCCCGTCCAGGTCTCCAGCGGATAGAGAGCGCCGAGCGGCCCGTGGTCCCGGCTGACATGTGTCGTCACCCATTCCCGCGAGGTAAGGGATTCGTCGCCGCCGAGGAACATGCCGCGGTAGCAGGAGTGCATCTTGTCCCCGTCGCGCGCATGGTCCAGGATGTAGAAAAGCTCGGGGAAGTTCGCCCGGATCCACGGGCCGGTCACATCCTGGTCGCTGATGGCATGCACGCGCAGCCTGCCGACGAAACGGGCGGTCTCGCCAGCATCTCGGCTCTGCCGTACCCGCCAGAGGGCCTGTGCCAGGTCCGCCGTCCCGCCCCACACGCACACGTTCAACGGGCGCGGGTCCGCTTGGTCGGTTCTGTGGATGAGCCATTCGGATGCCTCCGTGTCTCGACCTTCGCCGACCAGTTCCGCCGTCGCGCATCCCATGTCGCCGTCCAGGGCGAATTGCACACCGCCCGCCCCCCGCTTCAGGCCTCGGCGCAGACCCCCGGCGGCGGGGAAGCCCGCGCCGTAGCGCGTGAGATGGGGCTGCACTTTGTCGTAGGCCGCAAGGGTCTCCTCCACCAGGGCCATCTGCCCATCGGGGCTCACAGCGTGCTCTCCACGCCAGTGCTCGCAGAGAATGCCCTCGATATCGAACTCATTGGCGTGGACGAGAAGACGGATCAGCGACTGCTGGTCGTCCGGATCTGCGCCTATGTCAGTCAGCACCATCAGCCGGGGCTTGCGGCGCATGCCTCGCCTCCCTGCGCGTGGTAATGGGTAGTGCGGCCATGGCGCCCGCAACGCGAGAAGGACCCGGACAACGCCTACGGGTCGTTGCTGGGCCATTGGTCACCCGTCAGGTTGCTCTGTAGAAAGCATGGCTTGTAGCCCAGCCCTTCGGCTTCGCTCAGGGCCTTGAGCCTGCCGAAAGGCCGCCCCCGGCTGGGAACGGCCACAGGCGAGGGCGCCTGTGCTACATACGGCTCTTCAGCAAGAGCTGGCTCGCCGACTCGTAGCAGGGAAGCCATGCTTTCTACAGAGCACCGTCCTGTGTTAGCCCGCTTTCTTCGCGGCCCATCTGCTGAAGCCACGCATCCGGCACACAGCGTGCGGGCTGGCGTGGCAGCGGTGGGCTTGCTGGCTGCTTAGCGCCCTCCCTAACCAGGCTGCGGCTGATTCTACCGAGCTTGCCGGCCCCCGGCAAACAAGCCAGCGGCGCCCTTAACAGCGGCCGACGGGCCCGGTACAATCGCAGTGCGGCAGTTCGACAGTTCCTGTGAGGGCTCTGGGCGGAGGCATGACGATGAGACGTTTCGCGTGCGGCGTGGTGATCTGTTTGCTTGTGGCGACTTCCCTGGCGGTGCTCCCGAGCGCCGCTGCTCAGCAGCGATGGTCCTGGCAGCAGGCGCCGGCAACGGTGCTGCCCACCGGTGATCTGGAATGGGATCCTGAGCCCTTCGAGTTCGTCGCGGGGGATTCAGTCCGCTACATAGACTTCGCGGGCGGCGACGACGCCAACGACGGCCTGAGCACGCAGACGCCGTGGCAACACCACCCGTGGGATCCGAACGCCGCCGACAACGCGGCGGCATGCAGCGGGCCGCATACCTACTTGTTCAAACGCGGCGTGATCTATCGCGGCGCGCTGGAGAGCACGGAATCCGGCGCCGCCACAGATCCGATTCACCTGACCAGCGACCCGTCCTGGGGCGAGGGCCAGGCGATGCTCTACGGCTCCGAACGCATCAGCGGAGGATGGAGCAGGTGCACGGCCGGCGATGCGCCCGAGGGAATGGCCGAGGCCGCGAAGGTCTGGTATGCCGACCTGCCCGACGGTGCCACGCCGCGGTGCCTCTGGATGGTCGGGCCGGAGGAAATCGTGCGCCTGAAGCTGGCCCGCACCCCCAACTGGCAGGTGAGCGACCCCCAGGAGATCAAGAGCGAGTGGTGGGAGTGGGAGAACCCCGAGTGGTGGAAGGCCGGCGGCCACAAGACCGAGAACCCCGAAGGCAAACGCATCCACCTCGGCATAGACACAGAGCATCTGACCGAACCCGCAGACTACTACCAGGACGCGCTGGTCTGGACCGAGTACGGCATCATGATGGGCACGCCGTTCGCCAGCCGTGTCGAGACAGTGGACACCGAGCAGAACGCCATCGGCTTCCAGGGCGTCTGGTACGGCGACAGCGGTCAGATCATCCGGGGCAACCGTTACTACCTGGAGAACAAGCCCCACTACCTCGACGAACCCGGGGAGTTCTACTACGCCGAGGACGGCCCCCACGCCGGCCGGCTCTACGTGCGCCTGCCGGGCGATGCCGACCCGAACGAAACCGTGCTGGAAGCCGCCCGGCGATACAACCTGATTGACATGCGGGGCGTCGGTCACGTGCACGTGTCCGGCCTCACCTTCAGGTTCACCAACGTGTGGGACCTGCCCGCGCGGGGGTTCGTGCACGAGGACGTGGACTGTGCCTGTGTGCGCATGTTGGGCTCGGGCGAGGACATCCAGGTGCGCAACTGCCGCTTCGAGCACGTCAACAAGGCCGTCCGCATCAAGGCCGTCGGCGACACCGACTACGTGGACGACGTGGTGGTAGCCGACAACGAGATACTGCACACCGACCACGGCGCGATCAGCGTTTCCGACGGCGCGCGCTGGGGCAAGGAGGAGCCGCCCAAGGGCGAGCTGGGGCGCGTCGCAGTGCTGCGCAACCGGCTGCATCGGATAGGCCTGCGCCCCATCCGCTCCGGCCACGGGCACGCTGTCCACGTCGGCTTCCCGGCGGTTGCGGAAATCGCCGGCAACATACTGCACCGCTGCTACGGAGCGGGCCTGTTCATGTTCGGCGGCAAGGGCAGCGGCTACCGGGGCGAGGCGCCGCTCGCGCGCCTTCTGGTCCACCACAAC
>JAWOCH010000342.1:0-11576 GCA_046483865.1 Candidatus Brocadiia bacterium
CGATCTGGACAGCTACAACGTCTATCGCGACACCGTCCAGATCGCCACGGACGTCACCTCCAGCAGCTACAGCGACACGGGCCTTAGCGCCTCGACGCAGTACTGCTACACGGTGACGGCGGTGGACACGTCAAGCAATGAGAGCGCCGAGTCCAACCAGGCATGTGCCACCACGCAGGAAGGCGGCGGCACGATGCACGTGGACTCGATCACGGTGACCCTGGCGGCGGGCCCCGGTCCGTTCGACGTCCCGCACGCCGAGGTGGTGATCCTGGACGACGGCGGTGTGGCCGTGGAAGGTGCGACCGTAACGGGCAGCTTCAGCGGCGACACCAACCAGAGCGGTCTCTCGGACGTGACCGACGCCACCGGCCTGGCGGTCATCGAGGGTGAGAAGGCTCAGAACCTGGTCAGCATCACCTTCTGCGTGGACGACGTGACCCACGCGACGCTGACCTACGACTCCAACGACAACGTGGAGACCTGCGACAGCAACTGACACCAGTCAGTAGCTGAGCGCACGCGAAGACGCACAGAGCGGCCCCGGTCCTGCAACAGCGGGACCGGGGCCGTTCTATCTACGGGTGGGTCAGGGATCAGCCGGCCTGCCGTGCCTCCGCCCACTCACGAACGCGCTCGATGAGCTTCTCGCGTTCTCCCACCTTCGAGCGGGGCGAGACCTGATGCTCCCATCCCAACAGGTCGGCAATGGCCACTGCGGCGGCGTCGGCGATGGCCCAGGGGGCGACCGGCGGGCCTTTGTCGGTCGCCGTAGAGTCCTCCAGCAGTGGCAGCAGCCCGGGTGCCATGGCGCCGGACCGGTGGGCAGCGATGTGCCGGATGGCCGCGAGGCGGCCGGACGGGGGCCTGCGGGGGTCGGTGGCGATGGCGAGTGCCCGTTCGAGGTGCCCCTGAGGGTTCACCTTGGCGAGCGCCCGGAGCGCCTCGGTTCCGTATCCCTGGTCAACCAGCGCCACCAGGCGGTCGGCGGCCGGCGCGTAGCGGAAGTGGCCCAGGGCCTCGATCAGTTCCGTGCCCAACAGGCCCACCGGCCGACGGCGCTGCTCGGGGACAACGTCCGACAGGACCATCACCTGAAGGGCTCCCGCGTAGAGCGCGTCGCCGAACACCGCTTGCTTCTGCTTCTCGGGTATGGACGGGGGTCCGACACCTCCGAGCGTCTCGAGCATGGCCGGCGCGGCTTCACGCACGTCGAACTGACGCAGGCAGTGCGCGGCGGCCGCCGCTACGAACTCGTTCTCATCACCAAGGGCGCGGGTGAGTGCCTCAACCGGTCGGGGCCGGTTCAGCCCGGCCTGCTCGATGCCCCGGACGGCTGTGTAGCGCAGGCCGGGATCCTCTGATTCTGCGGCCACCAGCAGCGCGTCTGCAATGCGCTCTCCCGGGCGCGGGACGCGCGCCAACAGGTAGCAGAACAGCCTCCGGGTGCGCACCGGCTGGGAGTCCAGTTCGGCCAGCAGTTCCTCGACGGGAATCTCCTCGGGTCTGCGCGACAGGATGTAGGCCGCCGCGTCGTTGAGCCGTGTCGAGTCTGCGTAGAGCAGGCCGACGATCTCGTCCTTGTGCGGCTGCCAGTCCAACCGCCCGATGCAGACGGCGTAGTAGCCGACGATCGGATTGGAGGTCTGCTTCATCAGCGCGATCAGGTCGGGCAGGTGGCGATTCTCGGCCCGGCGGAACACGTGGCGGCGCGCCCACCAGCACTTCGGGTCCGGCTCGCACTGCCGCAGCCGCTCGATGAGGGCGCCGGTGATCTGGTCGCCGGGCACGCTGTCCAGGGCGCGGTAGGTCTGTCCTGACCGGATGATCTCGGTCACGGCCTGCTGCGTGATGCCGGCCCGGAACGAGGCCGTGAACGCCGGCGGCGGTGGAGGGGCGGGCGCCCCCAGCATCTGCCGCCACTCGGTGTCGGTCAGGTGCTCGTGCAGCGGGCGGCTGAACTCCCGGTAGGAGAGCACGGCGCCGCGGTGGAGCACCGGCCGGTCACTGGTCCCCAGGATGACGTAGAGTGCCTCCGGGTGCGCCAGGCCGGCGTAGAGCGTGTCCCTGCCGCTGCTGTCAGCGAACAGGGTGCGGACAAACGGGTGATCATCCTCCGGGTCCAGCCAGGAATCGCCCGCGTAGAAGTGCAGCCTGGCGACGCGGCGTCCGTAACTGCCGATGAACTCGCCGTCCTCCGGTGTCAGGGGTTCCCCGGCCAGTTGGCCGGCGGCGATCCGTTCCAGCTCATCGCAGATGTCCGCCAGCTCGCGCAGCAGCGCGGGGATGTCCTCCGGCCTGCTGCGCAGCATGTAGAGCACGCGCAACTCCTCCTCGGTCGGTTCGGCGCCCTCGGCGCACTTACGGCCCAGCTTCTCCAGCGGTTCCATCCGCGCCGCCACCTGGCCGGGCGTGGGCAGCTTCTGTCCGTCCATGTACGCCTGCCAGAACCAGCGCAGAGCTTCCTCCTGCTCGGCTGACGGTTCCCAATCCTCCCGCGCGCTGCGCTTTGCCGTGGTTGCGACTTCGAGCAGGCGCCGCCCGGCCTGGCGGGTGTCCATCCGGCGGGCCAAAGGCAGCTCGGAGAGCGCGTCGGCTGCCCCGCGGCACAGGTCCGCCAGCGCCGCGAAGAACTCCGGATACGGGGAGACCGACCCGCCGGTGTCCTGCAGCACGCGCCCGTGTTCGGCGACGGTCTTCGGTGCCGGGCGGCCGGCGTGGGTCTGCTCCAGCCACGCGCCGAGCTGGCTCCAGAGCTGCTTGTCTGCCCACGTGGGGTTGCGCAGCGGCGACGGTGCAGAGGGCGGAAGCGGCCGCTGCAGCAGCCTGAGCGTTCGGAGCGCCTGCCCGTGCAGGGAGTCCGGCAGTTTGACTGGCACGGCCGGAAGGTCTGTCTCCTCCTGGTCCGGAGTGAGTGCCCGCCGCCCGGCCTCCGAAGCCAGCGGGCCGACGGCCGTCACGTCCAGCCCCGAAGGCAGCAGCCGCTGCTTGACGGCCGGCCAGGTCGTCAGATGGAACAGCACGTCCGAGGGCAGCCGCGGGGGCGGCAGAAGGCGGAAGCCCCGGACCTCGTCCGCGACCATCGAGTCACGCATCGCTGCCGGCGCGCGGCCTATGTTCAGGGCCTGATCGTTGATGACGGGCTCGGGCAGCTTCTCGCGGGCGAGCGCCCGGAATTGTCCAAGCTGGTGCTCCAGGTCGGACTCCGGCAGTGCATCGCCGAACGCCCGGCGGGCCAGTTCCACGTAGCTCTCCACGTCGCCGCAGTCAGGCGGGCCGACCAGCACGTCGGCCGGCTCGCTCAACGTGAGCCACAGCTCCTTCAGTTCGGGGTCGTTCCAGATGAGCCGCGCCAGCCGGATGGCCCGTTCGGTCTCCGGGTCGGACCTGAGCCGGAAGTCGCACAGCGCATACCACTGCCGCGCGGCGCGGTCACGGACCAAACCCTCGAACCGGTCCGGGGCGAACTTCAGCCCGAAGAAGAGGACCTGCGCCGGGCAGCAGCCGGTCAGTGCGTCCGACGCCGCCTCGGCTTCCGCACGCACGTCCTCCGGCAGGGCGGCCATCGCCCGCCGGTCCTGCAGCCTGAGGCCCACGGCTGCGAACAGGGCCAGGTCCCGGTACGGCCCGTCCCCCTCGGCCTTCGCCAGTGCTGTCTGCGCCAGGCGGCTGGAGAACTGCCGCAGGAGCTTTCCCTCGGCCGCCTCCATCTGTGCCCGCGCCTGCCCCAGCAGGAACTGGTAAGCGTGCCAGGCGGAGTCCGTCGTGATGAACACGGGCATGGCGGGGTCAATGTAGGCGCTGAACATCTGATCGAAGTGCTCATCGGTGACGACGAACCCCTGCCGCAGGAGCAGCTCTTGCGCCTCCTCCGAACCGGCGAACCGGGAGCCGAACATCACGTCGTCCAGCGTGCGTTCCGCCGGCGCGGCGAGAGCGCCGCCCATGCCGGCGAGCACTAACAGGCAGGCGAACAGCACACGTACTGCACGGTGCATCAGTGGGGCCCTCCATAACAGGTGCGCTTCATTCGAGCGGGGACTCCCGAGTGGGACACACGACCCGGATGCTACCGGGCGGGGCAACCACCGTCAAGCAAGGGGCCACTACAGACAGGAACCGCAGATGAACGCGGATGAACGCAGATGAACGCAGATTACGGCGACTGTGCCTTCGACCATGGCGGGCGCCCCGGCAAGGGCGCTGGGGTATAGCCCGGCGCTTCATATGTGTTTGGTGTGTACCCGGCGCGCGGGGCACGGTGCGGGACCGGGAGGAGTGGTTCGAGTTCCTGCGGCGGCTGCGCAGGTGGGGACGGCGCAGCGGCTAGCTGGCGCGGGTTCAGTGGTCGTTGAGCGGCGTGGAGTGGGCAGGCAGGCCGTTGTTCGCTCAGAGCGGGATATCGGCCCCGTAGGTGCTCTTGAGATGTCGGTGGGCAGTGGCAAATGCTGTGTCGGCGTTCAGTATGTCAGTGAAAGGGCGGGCTACGTATTGCCATTCCTCATTCTCAAATGGCGGTGGGACATTGAGTTCTGCAAAGGCAAGCGCCAGAACCGAGCACTTCGCGACTTCGGACATGTTGTCGAAGCTAGCCCCCGGGCCACTGAAACCCATCTTTGGGAGAATACGCCAAGACCGAAACACGGCGGTAGCCCTAAGGTCATCGTTCGCCGAGGCGAATGCAGCCTTGGCCATGAGGCAGTTGAGCGCTGCTTCGAACTTGCGGAACGCTGCGCGAATACGCCAGATGACGATGAGCACAGCTATCACGCCAGCCACAACAAGAAAAGCACCCATTGCTCTCTCCTCCCGTGATCGACCACGAGTCCCCTTTCAGCAACCCGATGTGGGCCACCGTGGCTGATGGCGCCAACAGAAGCACGACTGGCTAGAGGCTGGAAGAATAAGCATGCCCAGGAATCAATTGCGAGGAAGCCATCCCTTCTCGTTCCTCTCGGGAATGGGCAGGCCCTTCTTCTTGAGGTGCGCGATGAGGAATCCCTCGTAGTGCGCATTCCACCCGTCCCAGTTGCCCTCCCAGCAAAAGCTACAACACCAGAGGTCGCCGTAGAGATCAAGGCGATGGCCTTCGTAGCGATGGAGGCCATGCTGAAACTTGGAACCACATAAGTCGCAGGTGAAGATGAACTTGTCTGGGTCCATCCCTGGGGCCTCCCTTCCCGCGCAGTTATTGGCCTTTGCACTGATTGGCTAACGGATCACCTGGGCAGCCCGCATCCCCGCAGGTGGCGCGTCGCCTGGCAGCACGCCGGGTAATACGGCACTCGCGACGGCCAGAGTGGCGAACGCGAGAGTCACCAGTGGCTCAGCAGACCACAGGAAACTGCGGCGCCACAGGGGCACCTTGGGGCACGCATCGGCCCATTCTTCCCCTTCGCAGTGCTGCTGATCATGTCGCATGGCACTCACAGCGTATACCTGCGGCGCCGCCGTGTCAACCGCAGGCTGCATCGAGAAGCTGGTGATTGCACGGGTACGGCGAGGAGAACGGACAGGCACTGCCCCCTTTGCCTGCCTCTTATCTGTGGCAATCTGTGTGAATCTGTGGCTAACTGCAACAGGCAACGAGCCACAGATAGACACAGATCTACACAGATCAGGGCGATGACGGCGTTAGGACGCCTGTGGTTCAGACGGGGAGGTGGGCTGGGCAAGTGCACGGCTTCCCGGCGGGCGTTGGGCGCCTGAGGCAGACAGTGCGCCGGCTGGCGCCGTACTCTGCTCTCTACTTTCTACCCTTCGACATGCTCAGGGCCTTGACCTGTCGGACGGCCCTCTCCTGCTCTCATTCCTTCGGCCCCGGCGAAGGAATGTGGTGGAGGATACGGGATTCGAACCCGTGGCCTCGACAATGCCATTGTCGCGCTCTCCCAGCTGAGCTAATCCCCCACCGGGTGCTGCCCTGCCGGGCAGCACGGAGCAGGCGAGCAGGAGAACAGATGAGCAGGAGGAACGGCGAACAACATGCTCCAACCGCCGGCTCTCCTGTTCCGCTGGTCTCCTGCCCCATCCGACGGAGTCAACCGTCGGGGAGCATCGCCAGCGTCAATGAGTATATGACATCGGGCCGTCAGGTGCAAGGAGAACGGCAGGCGTGAGGACTGAGGCTGCTTTGTAGAAAGCATGGCTTCCCTGCTACGAATCGGCGAGCCAGCTCCTGCTGAGGAGCCGTATGTAGCACAGGCGCCCTCGCCTGTGGCCGTTGCCAGCCGGCGGCGGCTTTTCGGCAGGCTCACGGCCGCACCTGAGCGGACGCGACAGAGCGCGTCCCTCCAGAGCGGTCTGCGCCCCACCAGCGGAGCGGCCGCAAACCCCCGATGCACTTGACATATCACACTACACGTGTATGCTGTAGCCGTGGGCGATGGCTCAACACTGACCCGTCATGCGCACGCTCCACACGGCGGGGCCCAGCCGCGCCGGCGAGCGGGTTAGATCCTAAGAAACCATCTCAGAACCCGGATCTACTGCGGCCGGCTGCGAAACCCGATGGCTGCGTTGTCGGCACAAAACGTCCTCAGCGTGACGTTTAGCCACGCCTCCGGGCGTTTTGGGCCTGCCGCCTTGCCCTCGGGCTTCTCGCTCGACCTCGTCACGAACGGGGTTCTGAGATAGTTTCTAAGGGCTCTGACGAAACAAAGCGCTGAGGAGGGCGTGCAGGGGCATGTGAGGCGGGGGGATCTCCGCCGCCGCCCCTCAGTTGAGCTGGAGCAGGCGGATGATGTCGTTGCGCGTCACGTAGATGACCAGCGCCAGCAGCAGCACGAAGCCCACCGTCTGCGCGGCGGCCATGACGCGCTCGCCCACCCGACGGCCCCGTATCTTCTCGATGGCCAGGAACAGCAGGTGCCCGCCGTCCAGCACCGGGATGGGCAGCAGGTTGAAGAACGCAATGACCGCGCTGATGGTGGCGGTCATGTAGAGCAGCTTGCCCAGTCCCTCGGCGGCGGCCCGGTAGGAGGCGTAGGCGATGGTGACGATGCCGCCCATGTGGCGGGGGCTGACCTGCCGGGTGGCGAAGCCCTTCAGCAGGAGCACGGCCTCGACCAGCCGGCGGACGGTGTTGCTCAGGCCCTTGCGCGCCGCCCCGATGGGACCGTAGCTGCGGGACTCGCTGACGGGGTGGTCCATGATGATGCCGATCTGGCCCGGCTCGGACGCCTCGCGCTGCGGCGTGACGAGGGCGGCGAATAGCTCGTCGTCGCGCTGCCAGCGGACCTCGTGGGTCTCCTCGCCGGCGCGCCGGCCCTCGCGCAGCATGTCCTGCCACGTCTCGACCGGTTCGCCGTTGCGGCTGATGATGGTGTCGCCGGGGCGCAGGCCCTTCTCCCAGGCCGGCCCGTCGGGGTCCACCCAGGCCAGCTTGGCGCCGGCCTCGAAGGTGAGGCTGAAGAACAGCTCGGACAGGGCGGCGGCGTGCGGCACGTCGAGGCTGCGGGTCAGCTCGTCTCCGCCGCGGAGGACCGTGAGGGTGACCTGGCCCCAGGCGTCCTGAATGCTGCGCTCCAGCCCGACGGCGCTCGCCACCGGCTGGCCGTTGACGGCGCTGATGCGGTCGCCCACGCGCAGCCCGGCGCGCTGGGCCATGCCGTCGCCCTGCAGGGAGTCAATGCGCGTGGTCAGGCCGCTGACGCCGATCACGTAGCGCTCGGTGGGCTCTGTGACGAGTTGGGTCTGCACCGTGCGATCCCCGCGCCGGACGGTGATGGACACCTCGGAGTGCGGGTATCTGTTCAGCTCGCGCTGCAGGTCCGAGGCGGAGGCCACCTCGACTCCGTTGATGCTGACGACGCGGTCGCCGAGCTGCAGGCCGGCTTCCTGGGCGGGGGAGCGGCCGTCCTGGCCGCCGATGCGCGTCAGGCCGGTGATGACGGGCTCCATCATGGGAGTGACGCCCACGTAGCGGTAGCCCACGTCCTCAGTGTATTGTGGCTTCAGGGCGTAGCGGACGGTCTGCCCGTCGCGCTGGACCACAACCCTGACCCGCTCCGCGTTGGTGAGCACGACGGTGCTGGTGATGTCACTGAAGACCGGCTCTTCGACGTCGCCGATGGCGCTGATCTTGTCGCCGTGCCGGATGCCGGCCCTCCAGGCGGGCGAGCCCTGGACTGTCTGGCCGACGCGGGCGGCGGCGAACGGCACGCCGATGCTGAAGGCGATGATGAACAGCAGGATGGCCAGCACGAAGTTCATGGCCACTCCGCCGACGATGAACACGGCCCGCTGGCCGGGGCTTTTGGACCAGAACTCATAGGGCTTGCCCTCGCCTTCCTCGGGGGATTCGCCGGCGACCGTCACGTAGCCGCCCAGCGGTATGAGGCTGATGCGGTAATCGGTGTGGCCCTTTTTGAAGCCGACCAGCCGCTTCCAGAAGCCGATGGAGAAGACCTCGACGCGCATGCCGACGGCCCGGGCCATGATGAAATGCCCGAACTCGTGGGCCAGGATCAGCAGACTGACCGCGGCCACGGTGAGCAGTGCGTTTATCCAGAATCCGAACACTCTTGGGCCTCCCGCCGGGCAGAGCGCGGCCAGACGCCGCGCCTATCCAATGAAGGAATGTGAGTGCGTATTTTACCGCAAACGCACAGGCAAAGCACCCGTGTCAGGCGTCGCTTTCTGTGTCACGGTCCGACAGCGCACGTGCTTCTTCGATCAGAGTCTGCGCCAGGCGGTCTGCAGGCACCTTGCGCAGCTTGCGTCCGGCGCGGAACAGGTAGCCGAAGTCCCGGCCGCCGGCCACGCCCAGGTCGGCCTCCGCCGCCTCGCCCGGCCCGTTCACCACGCAGCCCATCACGGCTATCTTCAGCCCGGCCGGCAGATCGGCCACGCCCCGTTCTACCTGCTCGACCAGCGCGCGGAGGTCTATCTCGCACCGCCCGCAGGTGGGGCAGGAGATCACCTCCGGCCCGTCCGGCTCGCGCAGCCCGACGGCCTCCAGGATGGCGATGCCCGCCCGGACCTCCTCGGCCGGCGGCCCGGTCATCGAGACGCGGATGGTGTCCCCGACGCCCTCCATCAGCAGCGTGCCGATGCCGACGGCGCTCTTCACGATGCTCTCGCGCGGCGGCCCGGCGGCGGTCACTCCCACGTGCAGCGGGTAGTCGCACTGCTCGGCCACCGTGCGGTAGGCGCGGATGGTGGTGGGCGCGTCGCTGGCCTTCAGGCTCAGCACGATGCTGGACAGCCCGGCCTCCTCCGCCTCGCGGGAGTATTCCAGGACTTCCCGGACCATCAGTTCGGCCAGGTCCTCCGACTCCGCCTCCGGGCGGACCTCCAGCCCGGTGCGTGGCCGGACCGAGCCGGAGTTGACGCCGATACGCACCTTGGCCCCGGCGTCGGCGGCGGCGCGGTAGACCTGCCGCAGGCCGTCGCGGTCCTTCATATTCCCGGGGTTGACGCGAACGCCCTGCGCGCCGGCCTCGAGACCGAGCAGGGCCAGCCGGTAGTCGAAGTGGACGTCAGCGACCACGGGGATGGGACTGCTGGCGACGATGGAGCGCAGGGCATCGGCGGCCTTGCGGTTGGGGACGGCGCAGCGGATGATCTCGCAGCCGGCTTCGGCCAGCTCACGCACCTGGGCCAGCGTGGCATCCACGTCCTCGGTGTGCGTCTTGGTCATGGATTGCACGCTGACCGGCGCGCCGCCGCCGATGGTCACGTCGCCCACGCGCACGGGCCTTGTCGTGCGTCTGTGCACAGGTTATCTCCGAGAGAGGGTCGAGGCCCCGGCGCCTGACGCAGCCGTCCAGGGATGGTCGCAAGGTCGGGAGAACAGCCTATCCTATCCGGGCGATTATACGCCGACCGGGCGGCGACTTCAAAAACCGGCGGCGGGGGCGCAGTTGATTGGGCGCGGACCGGTGGCGTAGAATCAGCGTAGCCATGGGGAAGAGCCAGAACAAGGATCGGCCGGCGGACGTGCGGGAACTGGAGCGGCGGCTCGTGCTGCTGGGCAACACGGTGGAGTCGCTGTTTGCGGACTCGGTGGTGGCCCTGGTCGAGCGGGGTGCGGAGAGCGCGGACGAACTGCGCGCCGAGGACTACAAGGCCCACGAGCAGTGGCGGGAGGTGGACGGGCTCTGCGTCGAACTGCTGCGCGACGGACGCGCCGAGGACGACCACTTCAACCACGTCGCGGCCGCGCTGAAGATCGCCGCCGACCTGCGGCGCATTGCCGACGAGAGCATGCGCATCGGGGAGGACCTGCGCGCCTGCGCCGCCTCCTCGTTGCTGGAGGCCGATCCATCGGGCCTGTTGCCGCAGATGGTGGAGCTGGCCCAGGAGATGCTCAGCGAGATGCTGGGGGCGTTCGTTGATCACGACGGCACGCGCGCTTCGGCGCTGCACCTGGTGTTCCGGGAGCTGGCCTCGGCCAGGACAGAGGCCGGTGGCAAGCTTCCGCAGGCCGTCGAGGATGGTTCGCTCGCCGCTGCGGTGGGGATGGCGCTGTTCGGCGTCACTCAGCGCCTGGAACGCATCGGGGACGAAGTGCTCGACGCCTGCAACCAGGTGACCCATCTGAACAGCGGGCAGTAGCGTCATCCGGTCAGCGCGGCGACCTGGCCGCCGGCATGGCGGACGGCCCTCCGCAGGATGCGCAGCCCCTCGCCTTCCTCGCTGAGGCCGCGACGCGGCCAGCGCGGGTCCTGCAAGGGCAGACAGTGGCGCTCCGGGTGGGGCATGATGCCGAGTATCCGGCCGCTCGGATCGCAGATGGCGGCGATGTCGTCCACCGACCCGTTCGGATTCCAGGGATAGCCGGCAGGGCGGCCGTCGGGGTCGGTGTAGCGATAGACGATCTGCCCCTGGTCACCCAGCCGCTCGAGCACGCTCTCGTCCGCGACCACGAACTTGCCCTCCGCGTGGGCGACGGGCAGGTACAGGCTTTCCCCGTCCTCCACCATCACGCAGCGGTTCTCGGGGGCTTTCAGGTAGATCCAGCGGTCCTCGAACCGGTGGCTGTCGTTGAACGTGAGGGTGGCCTGCTGCTCCCAGCGTTCGAACCCCGGCAGCAGCCCCGTCTTAACGAGCACCTGAAAGCCGTTGCAGATGCCGACGATCAGCTTGCCGGCGTCCAGAAAGCGATCCAGCGCGTCGCGCAGCTTCGTCAGCAGCTCGTTTGCCAGCACCTGTCCCGCGCCCAGGTCGTCCCCGTAGCTGAAGCCTCCCGGCAGGGCCAGGATGTCGAAGTGCGCCAGCCGGTCGGGGTCGGCGCGCAGCGCATTGACGTGAAGAGATTCCGTCTCGGCACCGGCCAGTTGGAAGGCGAAGTCGGTCTCCCGGTCGCAGTTCGTCCCGGCGGCGCGCAACACGAGCACTCTGGGCTGTGTCGGGGTCATCGTTGCGGGCTCCTTTCGGAGGGGAGGCGCTATTGTAGCCGGGCGCGGCGGCGCTTCAAGTGCCCACCCGTACGCTGCGTTTGACGGTCGGATCGCGAGAGTATACATTTGCGGTCGGAGCCATGGAACGCGCCGCAGACGGCCCGCTCCAGTCGGCTGCTGCCCTACGACAACCCACGGAGGTAAGGATGGCCGAGTCCCCCGCCGTTAACT
>JAWOCH010000052.1:0-25321 GCA_046483865.1 Candidatus Brocadiia bacterium
CCACAACCCTTTGTTTCGTCAGAGCCCTCAGGGCCACCGCAGCCTCACGTCATATAGCCGCTCCCTTCCGGCGCCCCCCGGCGCTTCCTGTTGAAACCACAGTCCACGACGTGTAGCATACACGTGTAGCGTATGATGTCAAGTGGGCGGAGCCCGTTCTTGAACTGAGTGGCAATCTGCGGCAAAATGGCGCCCGAAGGGCGGCAGTGGCCCCGGTGAACTACCGGGAGAGAACGACCCAAGGACAGACAAACTATGGCTGATGCCGAGCGCAAGGCAAAGAGCGTAGCGCGGACGTCACCCGACCTCGTGGCGGAGCAGATCGAACGGCTGAGGGAACTGTTCCCCGAGTGCGTGGCCGAGGGGCAGGTGGACTTCGAGGAGCTGAAGGCCACGCTGGGCGAGGTCGTGAATGACTCGCCGGAGCGCTACTCGTTCACGTGGGCGGGCAAGCGAGATGCAATCCGCCTGCTGCAGGTGCCGAGCCGCGCAACGCTGGTGCCGTGCCCCGAGGAGTCGATTGACTTCGGCGAGACCAGGAACGTCTTCATCGAGGGGGAGAACCTGGAGGTTCTGAAGTTGCTCTACCGGGCCTACGCCGGCCGCGTGAAGATGATCTACATCGATCCCCCGTACAACACGGGCAACGACTTCATCTACAGTGACGACTACGCGGACCCGCTGGGACGGTACCTGGAGCTGACCGAGCAGGTTGACGAGGCCGGCAACCTGCTGACCTCCAATCCCGAGACGAGCGGCCGTTACCACTCGGCCTGGCTCTCGATGATGCTGCCGCGTCTGTTCACGGCGCGTCAGCTTCTTCGTGATGACGGCGTGATCTTCGTTTCCATCGACGACAACGAGGTCCAGAACCTGCGTATGGTCATGGACGAGGTGTTCGGCGAGGAGAACTTCGTGGCGACGGTTCTGTGGCAGAAGGTCTTTGCCCCGAAGAACACGGCTAAGTACTTCTCAGTCGATCACGACTACGTCGTTACCTATGCGCGGAACAAGGTTCTCTGGCAGCCGAACCTGCTTCCACGGAGCGCGGAAGCAGAGGAGCGGTATAGTAATCCTGACGACGATCCCCGGGGTCCCTGGTCCTCCAGCGATCTCACCGCTCGGAACTACTACAGCGAGGGACAGTATGAGGTGACGAGTCCCGGCGGAAAGACATTCAAACCAACGGTTGGGACGTATTGGCGGGTCGCCAAAGACAAGTTCCGGGAACTGGACAACGACGACCGGATATGGTGGGGCGAAGACGGCAACAACATGCCCCGCCTCAAGCGCTTCCTGTCTGAGGTGAGAGAAGGAGTCGTGCCTCAAACGCTCTGGTCATACGAGGACGTCGGCCATACGCAGGAAGCGAAGAAGGAACTGCTGAAGCACGTCCCCTTCGAGGAAACCGAGAACGTCCTCAATACCGTAAAGCCTTCCCGGCTCCTCCGTCGGATGCTGCAGGTGGCCACCGAGGCCGATGGCCGGGACATCGTGATGGACTTCTTCGCCGGGAGCGCGCCCCTTGGGCAAGCAGTGCTGGCGCAGAACAGGGAGGACGGCGGCAACCGACAGTTCGTATGCGTTCAGTTCCCCGAGCCCCTCCCCAAGCCCGAGGAAGATCTGCAAACCATCGCCGACATCGGGAAGACACGCATTGCCGGCGTCATCGAGGAACTGCTTGCGTCAGAAAGCGAACTGGGCTTCGAGGAGACCGATGAGCGAGAAGAGGATCTGGGCTTCCGGGTGTTCAAGCTCGACGAAAGCCATTACCGCAACTGGGCCGGCATCGAGGACAAGGACGAAGGCGCTCTGCTGAAGCGGATGGCGGAGTTCGCCGACCCGCTCCTCCCTGGCTGGGAGCCCGTGAGCGTCGTTTGGGAAGTAGCCATCAAAGAGGGTTTCAGCCTCACGAGCCGGATTGAGAAGCTGCCTGACGTCGATGGGAATACGGTCTACCTTGTCAGCGATCCCGACCGGGATCAGTCGTTCCGCATCTGCCTTGATGAGACGCTGGAGGAAGCGACGGTGAAGGCGCTCGGCCTGGACAAGGAGGACTTGTTCGTGTGCCGTGACATTGCCCTGACGGACGATCTGGCGGCGAATCTCGCGCTACAGTGCAGGCTGAGGACGATTTAGAGGGAGGCGAAACATGGCGGGGATCGAGGTAGACAAACAGAGGCTGGCCGAGTTCTGCCGCCGGCACCACATCCGCAAGCTCTCGCTGTTCGGTTCGGTGCTGCGCCGGGATTTCGGCCCTGACAGCGACGTGGACGTGCTCGTTGAGTTCGAGCCCGGCCACACCCCCGGCCTGGAGATTGTGGACATCCAGGAGGAGTTGTCCGAGCTGTTCGGGGGGCGCAAGGTGGACATGGTGAACCCGAAGTACCTGAACCGGCGCCTGGAGAGCCGCGTGCTGAACGAAGCGGAGGTGCAGTATGCAGCGGGATGACAACGTCTACCTCGGCCACATGCTGGACACGGCCCGGAAGGCGAGATCCAGAGTCGCGGGGAAGTCCCGATGCGAATACGACGGCGACGAGGACCTGCGAATCGTCATAGCCCATCTGGTGCAGATGATCGGAGAAGCGGCCTCGCAAGTGTCGCTGTCGACGAAGGAATCTCACCCCGAGATTCCGTGGAAACAGATTACGGGGATTCGGCACCGCATCGTGCATGATTACATGGACGTTGACTATGATGTGCTGTGGGAAGTCGCTACGCGGGACCTGCCCGAGCTGATAAAGATGCTGCAATCACTGGTGCCGCCCGAGGATGGCGAGCAATGAAGTTCAGATTCGACCCCAGCCAGGAATACCAGCTCGAGGCCATCCGGTCGGTGGCCGACCTGTTTGAGGGTCAGCGGTTCATCGGCGGTGGCATGCAGTTCCAGAGCGGAAGCCTGGGCCTGGCCGCCGTGGCAAACCGCCTTGATCTCAGCGAAGGGGAGTTGGTGGCCAATCTGCAGGCGGTGCAGCAGGGCAACCGGATCACTCCGGACGGCGAGCTGAAGGTGATTGAGGAGCCGATCGAGACGGCGGAAGGCGAGAAGACCGCGCGCTTCATGAACTTCTCGGTCGAGATGGAGACGGGCACGGGGAAGACGTACGTCTATCTGCGCACGGCGCTGGAGCTGAACAAGCTGTACGGCATGCGCAAGTTCATCGTCGTGGTGCCTTCGGTGGCCGTCCGCGAGGGCGTGCTCAAGACGCTTCAGGTCACCGAAGACCATCTGAAGCGGCTATATGGGAACCCGGTCTACAACTACCAGGTCTACGATTCGGCCAACCTGAGCCAGGTGCGGCAGTTTGCCATGTCGGATGCGGTCCAGGTGATGGTGATGACCATCGACTCGTTCAACAAGACGGCGAACGTCCTGCGCCGAAGCACCGACCGGCTCCAGGGCGAGACGCCGATCCACCTCGTCCAGGCGGCGCGGCCGATCCTGATACTGGACGAGCCGCAGAACATGGAGAGCGAGAAGAGCATCGCGGCTCTGGCGCTGCTCGATCCGCTGTTCGCCCTGCGTTACAGCGCCACGCACCGTAACCCGTACAACCTGGTCTACCGGCTGACGCCGGCGCAGGCCTACCAGGAGGGGCTGGTCAAGAAGATCGAGGTGGCGTCGGTGATGCAGGAGGACGACGAGAATCTGCCGTACATCCGCATTGACGATATCCGCACACGGAAGACGCAGGTCTCCGCCCGCGTGACCGTCCACAAGCTGATGCGGAGCGGCACCGTCAAGGAGAGGACGGTCACGGTGAAGGCAGGCGACTCCCTGGCGGAGAAGGCGAACCGGTCCGAGTACGAGCCGTTCCAGGTGGACGAGATTAATCCAGGCGGGCAGTTCGTCCGGTTCGCCAACAACGTGGAGTTGAGCCTGGGCGAAGAGATGGGGGCGGACAAGGAGGCGATCTTCGACGCGCAGATCCGGCACACCGTCAAGGAGCACTTCCAGAAGCAGGCCCGCCTGAGGCCGCACGGCATCAAGGTCATCTCCCTGTTCTTCATCGACCGCGTGGCCAACTATGCCGAGGAGGACGGAGTCATCCGGCGGCTGTTCGACCGGGCCTTTGAGGAGCTGAAGGCCGGCCGCCCCGAATGGGAAGAGCTGTCCGCTGAGGAGGTGCAGGCAGCGTACTTTGCCGAGCAGCGGCGGCGCAGCGGGGAGGTAGAGCTTCTTGATTCGAAGACGGGCGAGGCTCAGCGCGACGTGGAAGCCTACGAGCTGATCATGAAGGACAAAGAGACGCTCCTGAGCTTCCCGGAGAACGTGGAGGACGCGGACGCGAGAAGGAAGGCACGCGTCTGCTTCATCTTCTCTCATTCTGCCCTGCGGGAGGGCTGGGACAACCCGAACGTCTTCCAGATATGCACGCTCAACCAGACCGCCTCGGCAATTAAGAAGCGTCAGGAGGTGGGACGGGGCGTTCGCCTGGGCGTCGACCAGGAAGGGAACCGCCTCCAGGACGAGCGGGTCAACATCCTGACCGTGGTAGCTAATGAGAGCTATGCCGGCTACGTGCAGAGCCTCCAGGACGAGATCGCCTACGAGTACCGGGAAGCCATCGCGGCCCGTTATGGCAAGCCGATAGGCGACTTGAGCGACGCCGAACGCAGGCAGGTTGAAGAGGAGTATGGTGAGGGAATTCTCCCGCCGAAGCCGCGACGGGCCGGACACGGCAAGGCGCACCTGCGGAAGCGCCGCGTTCTGAGCGCCGAGTTCAAGGAGCTGTGGGAGCGGATCAAGCACAAGACGCGCTACGCGGTGGAGATCGATACCGAGAAGCTGCTTGAAGACGCCGTTCCGGAGATCGAGAGGGAGCCGATCCAGCCGCCGCGCGTCACCATCACCAAGGCTCAGATGGCGGTCGACGGTGAGGGCGCGTTCGAGGCCCTGCAGACGAGCGCCGCGAAGACGGTCAGGGACCTGGCGGGGCGGTATCCGCTGCCGAACCTGGTGGACGTGATGAGCGATCTGCTGGAGAACACAACGCCCCCGGTGCGGCTCACACGGCGGACGCTCCTGGAGGTGTTCAGACGGGCCGGCAACAAGCAGGCGGCCCTGGAGAACCCGCACGAGTGGGCCAGCGTGGCCGTCCGCGTGCTGAAGGACAAGCTCATGGACCAGCTCGTGGAAGGAATCCGCTACGAGAGGGTCAACGAATGGTATGAGATGCAGCAGATGCTGGATGATGACGTAGTCGAGGTCTTCAGTCGGTACGTTGCCAAGCCAGACGTCGACAGGGACAAGGCGGTGTACGACCTCATCCCGTGCGACTCGGAAATAGAGAAGCAGTTCGTGCAGGACCTGGAGGATCGGACGGACGTGAAACTGTACGTGAAGCTGCCGGGCTGGTTCACAGTGCCGACGCCGGTCGGCGAATACAACCCGGATTGGGCGATTATGATGGATGGGTCCGAGGAGGGCGCGCAGCCCGTGTTTTATCTTGTCTCGGAGACGAAAGGCGAGAACTGGCGCACGGAGCTGCGTCCTTCCGAGCGGCGTAAGATCGAGTGCGGTGCCGCGCACTTCGGATCGGTACAGCTCGGTAAGAACGGCGCACTGGATGACGTGGACTACAAGGTGGTCTCGGAGGCTTCGGAACTGCCTTGAACTAGCAGGCGGGAGACACTGGCGTGGCACCGGACAAGCACGCCATCTTCGAAAGGGCACTGAGTGCCCTGGGAGCACGGGCCCGGCGAGCCGTGAAGACACTTGGTGTGACTTCACTGCGAGGTTTCCTGCGGGTGCGAGAGGAGGACGTCAAAGGCGTTTACCATTGCGGGCAGCGAACCTGGGAAGAGATCGAGCATTCCCAGAAAAGGGTGTGGGAGTCCTTGCCGGAGGAAGCCAAGCAGGAAGATGAGGAGCCTGCTGCGGCTAAACCGTGGACGGCCCTGCCGGTGACCTCAGCCGGACTGTCGCGAATGCCTCTCTTCTGCTCAAGTGCCTCGATGGGCGTTAGCGCCTCTGATCTCCACCCTTCGTACAGGCCCTTCTCGCCTCTATCAGCGTTGGCGCTGCCGAGGCGCACGCGGCGAGTCGTTCGGCGGCTCGGTATCGCCACCGTTGGGGAGCTCCTCCTCACGCCGGGCAGTGTCCTTACCGAGCAGCCCAACTTCGGGAAGACATCCCTGCACAAGACACGTAAGGTCGTGAAAGCGGCCCTGTCATCTTCCGGGGACACGGCCTCGCCGAAGCTGCACGTTCCAAGGAGCGCGAGAGGCTGGTCAGTGAGCCGCCTTCCAGCGTCTACCCGTGTGAGAAACATACTCAACAAGATGGGAGTCAGCGTGCTGGGCGACCTGCACGGCGTGCGACTCGCGGACATCGAGGAGGTGAAGGGCTGCGGTAGGGTGAGCACTGAGGAGCTCCTCTCGCTGGTTCGCCAAGTGCAGCAGGGCGAGTTCGATCCGTTGGGGGATAGTGTGACCGCCTTGCGCCCGGCGGCCGTTCTGGAGTTCATTGATTCGGCTCTTGAAGGCACAGACGCGCGCAATCGTGGCATTTTCCTGCTACGTCTCGGGGGGAGAGGGGGTTCCCCGATGACGCTTCAGCAGATAGGTGAGCGGTATGACCTCACGCGCGAACGAGTGCGACAGGTTGCGGTGCAGGTCGGGGAACGTCTCAAGAGGACCATGCTCCGGGAGGCGAAGCCGCTAATGGAACGGCTGGCACAGATGTGCACCGATAACGTCTGCCCCATCACTCCGTTGCTTGTCGAAGAGTGGCGCGCAGAGTCCTCCGGAACGGGCCAGTATCCGGTGCGGTTCTACGTGCGGGTGTTAGACGAGCTCTGGCCTGACATTCCAGCTTGGCCGGAAGGGCAGGACCGGGCGTCCTGGCCATCGGAAGAGGCGAAAGGCCTGGCCAGCGACGTGCGGCGGTTGCTTCAACGGACTGTGGAACCGCAGCCGCTGACGGATATCTTCGAGCAGCTGAAGGGTGTGAATGGCCGCGGAGACCTCACTGCCGCTGAGTTCCTGGGCACCCTGAGGTGCAAACGGAGTCCTTCGGTGACGTTTGGCGGCCCTCAAACTGCGTCTGTAGTGCCGCCCGTTCCGAAGACCCGCGAGTGGGCATGGATGGTTCTGTCAGAAGCAGAGGCACCGATGCGACCGAAGCGCATTCTGGAACTGGCGCGCGAGTTTCTGCCGGCGGGCTTGTCGCTCCCGTCTGATTCAACGCTCGCGAACATGCTCTCGCCGGAGGATGGGTTCTACCTTCTGGGCCCCCATCGGTTCGGGCTCCGTAAACACATGCGGACTCCGCAGAAACTCTGGGGCCGAATCCGAGCAGACGTTGAGAAACTGCTGCGCGACGAGGATAGGCCATTGAGCGCCAGATACATCATGCAGCGCAGACACCTGCGTTGGAGAACGGAGACGACAGCCTATGAGCTGTCGCAGATCCTGCGGGAAGACGACAGGTTTGCCGATTTAGGGCGCATGCTGTTTGCATTGGCGCAATGGGGAGTAGAAGAGAGGGAATTGATCCGGGATCTCATTCTGGAAGCACTCGAAGCCACTGGCCACCCGATGCGAGCCTGCGCCATCTTGTCTGCGATCCAGCAACGAAGGTCGGTTTCGCCCACCTCGCTTCCGACTGTCCTTCAAACGCAGCCTGAGATTGTAGCTTACGGGTTCGGGTACTACGGACTCGAGGCATGGAAACAGACGGCAAAGGCTTTTCTGGTGTCTCAAACAGAACTGGTTGACCGAATCGTCGCTCGCGCAGACCCTCCTGTCACTTTCGCCGACCTGTGCGAGACACTCGACGTGCGACCGCGATCACCTTTGGCTGGTCGGCTTTGGCGAACGGTGGACGCGGTTGCGGGCCTACGCGTGGTCGGACAGCCGCGACTTCCGGCCGCTTCACTGCTTCATCTTGGGTGGAGCCTCGAAAAGGCCGTGTACGGCCTGTTGGTCGAGGCGAACGGGCCCCTCCCCCTGTACGAGATTGAATGGGAACTCAAGGAGAAGTTCTCCCCCGCATTTGACGACGTGGGCATTCGCGCAATACGGAAGGTGTTGCATGAAAGCCGCTTCTTTGTGCGCGGCCCTGGGGGAGACTACTTCCTATCCGTGGACCTGGAAGCCTTGGGCCTCGACGTGGCTCGCGTTCGGCGTGCCTGCTATGATGTGTTGTCTGGTCGGGGAGAGATACTGGGTTGCGATGACCTGCTCGAGCGAATCGCGGAGCAAAACCCGGATATCGAGAGATTCTCGCCGAGCATGTTGGGCGCTTTGCTTCGCAGTGATGAAGCGTTCACAGAAGTGGGGGTCAATAGGTTCGGAGTCAGAGGATGAGGGCACTCACGAAGCCGCAGAAGATACTTGCAGTCATGTTTGACCTCGGCAGAGGGAAACCCAAGGCGCTTCCGTACGAAGACATCGTGGTTGCCGCGTTTGAGCGTTACCCGTCTGACTTCCAACTGCGCGGCTACCCTGAGTATCCGGACTCCTCCGACATACATAAGCCGCTGTACCAGATGAAGAAGAAGGGACTGGTGCGAGCGGCAAACAAAACCTTCGAGTTGACGCCTCGTGGGTTGGAAACGGCCAGTCGCCTGGTTCATTCTGAGAGCCAGCAATCAGATCGGTTGACTAAGCAGGAGGAGCAGGAGATAGGGCGCATCTTGGCGTCGGCAGCGTTCCGGCTTTTCAAGGGCGGCCAGAGAGACGGCATCCTGGATACGGATTTCTACGAGTATCTTGGGGTGACAGTGCGCACCAGCAAGAGTGACTTCCAAGGCCGGCTGACGACGGTTGAGAGCGTGATTGCTGCGGCCGCCGAAAAGGGCGGAGGGGATGCGGTCCAGATTCTGCAGGACCTTCATACATTCCTGTTGGAGCGATTTGCCAAAGAGATCAGTGCGAGGGCATGAGCAATGGGCATTAAGGCGGAAAGCTTCGTAATAGACGAGGCAGTGCTCGACCTTATCGGTAACGAGTTCAAGTTCGACCATGCCAAGGGGATAGCGGAATGGCTGAAGAATTCGTGTGACGCCTATATTCGCGAGCAGACGGCCGATGATCAGCAGCTGATCGTGATCCGCCTGACCGAGGACTCAAGGGGGAGAGTCAAGCGTATCGAGTGCATAGACTTCGTGGGAATGGACAGGCGCCAGATTGACGAGGCTTTCAAACGGTTCTTTGACCCTGAAGCAGCGAAGAAGGGCGAAGGAGGCAAGCGGGCCGCGGTCAAGACGCTAGGAGGGCATGGCAACGGCGGAAAGTTCTACATGCGGCAGATGTTCCGCACGGCCAGGGCCATCACTTATCGGAATGGGATGCTGAATGTCTTCGGATTCAATGCCAAGCGGCAATACGGCTTTGACACCGACTACATTGATCGGGAGATGGACTGGGACGAGGCAGTCCGCGAGGCTGAGCTCGAAGAGCTATGCGCACAGGACGAGATCACGGATTATCTTGGCGACCACGTCAAGGGGTTCACTGTGGTCAGAGGCGAAGGCCCTTATAAGGCCCGTGGCACTTCCAAGCGCAACAAGCTGATTGAGGAGTTAATTCACCATCCTCAGGCGCGTCGGCTCATCGAACGCAGACCTATCATGCTCGTCCTCGGAACCGGCGGGACGCCCTGGCGGCTCACCCCTCCACGGATATCGCCAAAGCCTGGCTTCCTGGAGCCAGTTGTCGTTGAGATCCCCGAGACGCTGGAGTTCGAGGGAAGGCCTGTCTCCTTCACGAACGACGATTACTCCTGGCCCGGGCGGCTGGTGTTGCGCACGGCTGATGAACCCTTGACTGGCAGGCGCTCGACCCTCAATACGGTCGACTTCATCGGTGAGGTCGGTGTCATAGCTAGCTACCGAATCCACGAGCTTGGCGCGAGCAGGTTCTCTGGCCAAGTGGAGTTCATCTATGGGGAATGTGAATGTCCCATCCTCGAAGACCCGAATATGGACTGCGTCCGGAACGATCGCCAGAGGCTGATCGAGAACGAGCGGAGCCTCGCGTTGCTTCCGTGGGTCAGGGATCGTGTGGAAGAGCTTGCCGAGAAGATGGAGGTGCGGAACGCCAGAGAGAAGAAGAAGCAGGATCTCAGGAACACGTCTGCGTTCAACGAGGTCCTGAACCGATGGAAAAACAGGTTCATGAATAGGCTGTGGACCCAAGTCTTGGCGGGAGTTGGCCCCCACGGTGTGAGCGGCATGGATCCCGGAGACGGCGGGCTCAGCGGAAGTGGCAAAGGCAAAGGGCAGAAGGGCAAGGAAAGGACGACCGGAAAGGAGGGCGGCAGCGAACGGAAACGGAAGCCGCGTTTTCCGCGGGTGTTGGTCTCTGGCCAAGATGCCGACCCATTTGATCCTCTGGCGTCTGAGCCCTTTGAGTGCGACCCGCGACATCCGCCCGTTTACCAGCGAACTGAGGATGTGCAAGCAGGCGTATATTGGATCAACACGTCGCGCCCTTTGGCAGAGGCTATTATCACTGAGTACACGGCAGAAGCGACCAGGTGGCGTGAATATCTTTTCCAGCGTTACGTTGACATCATCGTAAAAGAGGCCATCTACCAGCTCGGCAAGGTAGAAACGAGCTTGAGCCCTGACGACGTGAATCGGTGCATTGATGACGTTGTGACAAGGATACATGATCAGGCTGCTCAGGACTTGAAGTCCTTCCTGTTTGAAGAACAGTTTGGCGGGGACAACTGAACATCATGGCTAAGCCGCTTACCCTCGTTGACCTTTTCGCTGGCATTGGCGGCTTCACACTGGGGTTTCTCAGTGCCCAGGAGCCTGAGGACAACCTGGCCTTTGATGTTCGCCTGCTGGTAGATAGTGATTCTACTGCCGCATACACCTTCAAGAAGAACTGCCCTCGCGTTCCATACTGGCAGGCGGACCTCACGGAGGTGGACGGAACGGAGATAATGGACCATGCGGGCATCGTCCCAGGGGAGCTAGATTTCCTGGTCGGTGGGCCGCCATGCCAGGGCTTCTCGCCCAACGGCAAGCGCTGGCTCGAAGACGCCCGCAATCGGTTGACGGCACGCTTCGTCAGCATGGCCTGCGAGCTTAGGCCCAAATGCATCATCCTTGAGAATGTGCCAACGCTACTGTCTGCCTGGGGCGAACTGCTTGACCAGGAAGTGCACGAAGCGTTTCCGGGTTACGATGTCGCAGCGGAAGTCTTGACGGCGTCAGAGTTCGGTGTGCCGCAGATCAGAAGGAGGGCCATCGTCGTGGCTGTTCGGGAGGACTTAGGCCTGCGGGGCTTCAAGTTCCCTAGTGGGTCCTTCGACTGCGTTCGGCAGGGCTCAGATGTCGGGGATGGCGTCGACGGCGATGTGAAGTACGTATCCGTTCAGGACGCTATCGGGGACCTGCCCAGCCTGGAAGCCGGCCAAGGAGTCGACGGTGATCCTTATCCCTCTGAACCTAGCAGCGACTATCAGAGGGCAAGGCGCAGTGGGGCAGTCGCTGTCTTCAACCACATGGCGCGCGCTCACTCGAAGGAGTTTCTCGAGAAGATATCGGTTATCCAACCTGGGTGTGGGAACTCTGACCTGCCAAAGGAGGAGCGTTTCTCAGACAACTACTATAGCCAGGCTTACGCACGGCTGCATCCGGAGGGCATAGCCTTTACGATCACGGGCCACTTTCGGAACCCGGGGTCAGGTCGTTTCACACACTATCGCGACAACCGGTCGTTAACCGTCCGGGAAGCTGCACGGTTTCAGTCCTTCGACGATTGGTTCGTCTTGCACGGATACCTGACCGACCAGGAACGCCATGTGGGCAATGCCATCCCGCCCCTAATGGCTGAAGCTCTGGCAAGGCATTTCGGAGGCTTGCTGCTGACTTGTTATGGCTAAGCGCACAGATCACGTGTCGCCTAAGACGCGATCGGCGATTACAACCCGGATTGGGCGATTATGATGGATGGGTCCGAGGAGGGCGCGCAGCCCGTGCTTTATCTTGTCTCGGAGACGAAAGGCGAGAACTGGCGCACGGAGCTGCGTCCTTCCGAGCGGCGTAAGATCGAGTGCGGTGCCGCGCACTTCGGATCGGTACAGCTCGGTAAGAACGGCGCACTGGATGACGTGGACTACAAGGTGGTCTCGGAGGCTTCGGAACTGCCTTGAGCAACCTGTGCTTAGGCCATCGGCCCCCCGCAGGCAACCAACCGACTGGACGGCACAACGGGCGGTGTCTGCCCGTTCCTGCTCTTCCTCCGCGTGCTCTGCGGTTACTCCCTTTCTTTACGGCCGCCCTGTCCGGGCGGCGGCGCTGCGGCGTGTCCGGTTGACCTGCGCGGCGGAGGGGCCATAATGGGGTGAGGCGCGCACGGGGGCGCGCGCCCTGATCAGACTTCCTGTGCTGGAGCGAGACGACTATGAGCGGCGACGAGACGACCGTCACACTGGACGCGGGCAACCTGTTCACCGACGCCGTCGGCGAGGAGCACGGCATCAGCCGCGAGGAGCTGGAGGGACTGTCCCAGCGGGCGGCGCTGTGCCACGAGGATATCGAGCGCCGGCGCGGCAAGGACATCGGCTTCATGGAGCTGCCCTACGAGCGCGAGGTGCTCACGCGCGTGAACGAGCTGGCGGAGGAGCTGGGCGAGTGGTGCCGCAACTTCGTGGTGCTCGGCATAGGCGGGTCCGCACTGGGCAACATCGCCGTGCACGCGGCGCTGAACCATACGTTCCACAACCTGCTGCCGCCCGACCATCCCGCCCGCCGGGGGGCGCCGCGCATCTTCGTGATGGATAACGTGGATCCCGCGCTGCTGGGCGACCTGTTCGACGTGATCGGCGACGAACTGGAAGCGACGGTCTTCAACGTCATCACCAAGTCCGGCTCGACGGCGGAGACCATGAGCCAATTCATCCACGCGCGGGACGCGCTGCGGCGTAGCGGGCTGGATCCGGCCGGCCACATCGTGGCCACCACGGACGTCAGCCCGCAGAAGAGCCTGCTGCGGCGCGTCGCCCAGGAGGACGGCTACGCCACGCTGCCCATACCGGCGAACGTGGGCGGGCGGTTCAGCGTGCTCAGCGCGGTGGGGCTGCTCAGCGCCGCCATGGGCGGCATAGACATCGGGGAGCTGCTGGACGGGGCGGCGGCCATGGACTCCCTCTGCCGCCAGGAGGGGTTCGACGTGAACCCGGCGGAGCTGTACGCGGCGGCGCTCTACCTGTTCTACCAGCAGGAGATGCCCATGACGGTGCTGATGCCGTACAGCAACGACCTGCGTCGCGTGGGGGACTGGTACTGCCAGCTCTGGGCGGAGAGCCTGGGCAAGCGGAACGGGCTGGAGGAGGAGGACATCTTCGTCGGCCCGACGCCGATCGCCGCCGTGGGCGTGACCGACCAGCACTCGGTGATGCAGCTCTACCAGGATGGCCCGTTCGACAAGGTGTTCACGCTGATGGAGGTGGAGGCGCCGGTGGCGCCGGAGCGGGCCCTGCCCATAAGCGAAGGCCCCACCGAGCGGGAGCTGGACTACCTGGCCGAGCACTCCTTCGGCGAGCTGTTCGCGGCGGAGCTGAAGGCCACCCGCCGCGCGCTGACCGAGAAGGGGCGTCCGAACATGACCCTGCGGGTGCCGCAGGTCAGCCCGCGCACGCTGGGGGAGGTGTTCATGCTGTTCGAGTACGCGGTCAGCTACAGCGGATGTCTCTACGGCGTGAACGCGTTCAACCAGCCGGGCGTGGAGCTGGGCAAGGAGTACACCTACGGGCTGATGGGGCGGGAGGGGTACGAATTCTGAAGTCTGAATTCTGAAGTCTGAAGTACGGCCAGGCCCGTGCGGGGGCCGTCCTGCCGGCGCGCCGTTGCTCAAGCCTCACGCTGTTCTGTAGAAGACATGGCCGGCAGCCCAGCCCTTCGGCTTCGCTCAGGGCCTTGAGCGGTTCGGCCGCGCTCGCCGCCATGAGCCTGTCGAATGGCCTGCCGCGAAGGGCCGCCGGGTTGGGAACGGCCACAGGCGAGGGCGCCTGTGCTGCATACGGCCACAGGCGGGGGCGCCTGTGCTACATACGGCACCTACGGGCTGATGGGGCGGGAGGGGTGCGAATTCTGAAGTCTGAAGTGCGGCCAGGCCCGTGCGGGGGCCGTCCTGCTGGCGCGTCGTTGCTCAAGCCTCAGGCCTGCCGTTCGAGCCCTGTTTGCAGGGGAAAGCGGGGCTCGATATAATGGCAGGCAAGCAGCCACGAGCACGTTTGGGGCCCATCGTTGCGTCGCATCAAGGGCTCTGAGCCGGGCAGGATGAGGAGCGATCAGTGCCAGCGGGCGAGCTGAAGGATTCCATAGCGTTCATCGCCACCCACCCGCCGAAGCAGTGCGGCATCGCCACGTTCACCTCCGACGTGATGGACGCCGTGCGCGGCTGCATGGACGGGCGCCTGCGCGCCTGCGCCGTGGCGATGGACGACCCCCAGGAAGAGCTGGAATACCCCGACGTCGTCGAATACACCGTCAACCTGCACGACAACACGGACTACGTGCGGGCGGCGGACTTCATCAACTACAGCAACATCCGCGCCGTCAGCGTCCAGCACGAGTTCGGCATCTTCGGCGGGCGCGACGGCGCCTACCTGCTGGACCTGCTGCGCGAGCTGCGCTGCCCCATCGTCACCACGTTCCACACCATCCTGCAGGAGCCGAGTGAGTCCCAGCGGGAGGTGACCGAGGAGCTGATCGTCCTGAGCAACGCCCTGGTGGTCATGAGCAACCAGGCGGTTCAGTTCCTGCGGGACGTCTACAACGCGCCGGACGAGAAGATCGTGCTGATCCACCACGGCGTCCCCGAGATCCCGCTGGTGGAGCCGACCGCCTACAAAGAGCAGTTCGACATGGGCGGGCGCACGGTGGCGCTGACATTCGGGCTGCTGAACCCGGGCAAGGGGATCGAGTTCGCCCTGAAGGCCCTGCCCCCGGTGGTGGAGCAGTATCCGGACTTCTGCTACATCATCCTGGGCGCCACGCACCCGAACATCCTGCGCGAGCAGGGGGAGAGCTACCGGCTGAGCCTGCAGCGGCTGGCGCGGGACCTGGGCCTGCAGCGCAACGTGCTGTTCAGCAACCGCTTCGTGAGCCGCGAGGAACTGTGCGAGTTCCTGAAGGCGGCCGATCTCTACCTGACCCCCTATCTGAACCGGGAGCAGATTTGCAGCGGCACGCTGGCCTACGCCCTGGGGGCGGGCAAACCGATCATCTCGACCCCCTACTGGTACGCCGAGGAGCTGCTGGACGACGGGCGGGGGGTGCTGGTGGAGTTCCGGGATCCGGAGAGCCTGTCCGAAGCTATGCTCGAACTGCTGGGCAGCCCGGCGCGCCTGCTGCAGATGCGCGCCAGCGCTTACGAGTTCAGCCGGCGCATGACCTGGCCGCAAGTGGGACAGCGATACCTGGAGACGTTCCGCGACGCCATCTCGATGGCTCGCGTGCGCGCCTCCATGCCCGACATGAGCATGCGCCACACGCTGCCGATCACCGGTCTGCCAAGGCCCCGGCTGGACCACCTGATACGCATGACCGATGATACGGGCCTTCTTCAGCACGCCCGCTACGCCGTGCCTGACCGGACGCACGGCTACTGCACGGACGACAACGCCCGGGCGCTGGTCGTGGCCTCGAAGTACTACGACCTGTTCAAAGACCCCGAGGCGGAGCGGCTGCTGAATCTATACCTGTCCTTCGTTCACTACGCGCAGCGCCCGGACGGGCTGTTCCATAACTTCATGGGCTACAACCGTGAGTTCCTCGACGAGGTGGGCAGCGACGACTGCTACGGGCGCGCGCTGTGGGGCCTGGGCTACACGATGTATCGGGAGGTGACCGCCTACTTCAGCCTGGCGAAGGAGGTCTTCGAGACCGCCCTTACCAACTTGGGAACCCTGAACCTGCGGGGCCGCTCTTACGCCGCCCTGGGCCTGTATTACTACCTGCAGCGTTTCCCCGAGGCGGCCGACATCGTGGAGAAGATAGACGGGCTGGCCCAGGCGCACATCAAGCGCTACGGCGACGCCGTTCAGGACGACTGGAAGTGGTTCGAGGACGCAGTCACCTACGACAATGCAGTCATCCCCGAGTCGCTGTTCGTCGCCTACGAGGTGACCGGCAACCAGCAGTACCGCGACGTGGCGAAGGAGAGCCTTGACTTCATCCTGGAGTTGTGCGACCGGGGCGACCACCTGTCCCTGGTGGGCAACGAGGGATGGCACGAACGGGGCGGGGACCCGGCCAGCTATGACCAGCAGCCCATTGACGCCTGCGGGCTGGTCGAGGCATGCAAGGTGGCCTTCCGACTGACCGGAGAGCGACGCTATCTGCGTTACATGCGCATGGCGTTCGACTGGTTCCTGGGCGTCAACGACAGGGCGCAGCCGCTCTACGACTTCCGCACCGGCGGCTGTTCGGACGGCCTGACGGCCCACGGCGTCAACCAGAACCAGGGCGCCGAGAGCACCCTGTGCTGCCTGTTGAGCCTGCTGACACTGATGGAGATCTTCAGCGAGCAGGACAGGGGCGCGGCGGGCACGGCAACGCGCTGGGGCGTCAATCTGGCCCGCAGGCTCTGAGCCAACCCCCACTACTCCGCTGCCTGTCCTTTCACCACGGAGACACAGAGAACACCGAGAACAGCGAGAAGGGCCGGCTTGAGGCGTGAGCAACGGCCAATCGACACCGGGAGCCCCACCGTCGCGTGGGCGCCTTTCAGACTTCAGACTTCTTTGGATAACCCACAGTGGCTGAGAAGAAACCGATAGTGATGGTCAGCAGTTGGCCTCCGCGCAAGTGCGGCATCGGCACGTTTGCGGAGGAGGCCCTGGAGTTCATCCGGCGCCGCGAGCCGGACCGGCCCACCTACGTCATAAGCCACACCGACGGCGAGGGGCGGAACGTCTTCCCGCTGATTGACCTGTCCCGCGCCGACTGGCATGAGCCGGTGGTGGAAAAGGTCCACCAGCTCGACCCCTACGCCGTCCACATACAGCACGAATACGGCCTCTACGAATACGTGGACCACCAGGGCAACTCGGACATGAACGCCGGGTTCGTGCGCCTTCTGGAGCAGCTCACCGACGTGCCGACCGTGGTCGAGCCACACACCGTGCACGGACGGATGAAGGACCACGAGGAGGAGTTCATCCGTCAGGTTGCGCGGCTGTGCAGCATGCTTCTGTTCAAGTGCCACTACCAGAAGTGGCGGCTGGACTGGGCGTTCTCGTGCCGGGGGTGGGAGCGGCCACGCAACATCATGATCGTCCCCCACGGCGCCCGCCCCGACCGCCGCTTCGCCATCGAAGAAGTGGAGGAGCTGAAGGAGGAACTCGGCCTGGGAGAGCTGCGCGGGCGCCACCTCATCGGCCTGGTCGGCTGGATACAGGCCAACAAGCGGTGGGACATCGTCACCAGCATGTGGGACGAACTCTATGAGGAGATATACGCCGAGACCGGCCAGGACTGGCTCCTGCTCGGGGCGGGGGACATACGTGACCCTCACGACCGCATGGAGTTCGAGCGTTACGTCAATGGCGTGAAACTGCTGGAGGAGAAGGGCATCGGCCACTTCTATAACTTCGTTCCCCGCGGGCCGATCTACTACAAGGTGATGGGCATCTGCGACTTCATCGTCCTGCCCACGGTGGACGAGACGCAGTCGGGGACGCTGGCCCGTATCATCGCCCTGAACAAACCGTACATCACCACGGCCCCCCTCGAGGGGCTGACCGCGCAGACCCTGGAGAACGGCGGCGGGTTGCTGTTCACCAACCGCCGGATGCTGCGGGAGCACATCCTGCGGCTGGCCACTGACGAGGCCCTGCGTTGGGAGCTGGGCTTCAAGCTCTACCGCTACCTGATGAACGTGGTGAGCTGGGAGGTCGTGGCCGGCCAGTACTACGAGGCGTACGAAGCCGCCAGGGCCGAGGTGCACGACGGCGTGAGCATAGAGATCCCGCCCGAGTTCTGAGCGCCGGGGGGACGGCCATGGAGCTGCGCCACGTGGTGACCTGTTTCCTGGTCCGCCCGGATGGCGCCGTGCTGCTGGGACGCCGCAGCGACGAGGTGCGCACCTATCCGGGGCGCTGGGCGGCCGTCAGCGGCTCGGTAGAAGAGCAATCCCCCCTCCAACAGGCGTACCGGGAGATCGACGAGGAGGCCGGCCTATCACAGCACGACGTGCAGCTCGCCGCCGAAGGCCGGCCGGTGCGCTTCGCCGACTGGGACCTGGGCACCGTCTGGGTTGTGCATCCGTTCCGATTCCGCTGCCCGGAGCCACAGCGCGTGCGGCGCGACTGGGAACACGTCGAGTTCGCCTGGCGCGCGCCGTCGGACATTCCCGACCTGCCCACCGTGCCGAAGCTGGCCGCTGCCTGGCAGCGTGTCGAGGGCCTGAGCGGCCGCCCGACGGCCGACGCCGTCTTCGAACAGGTCGCCGGCGACCGGGAGCACGGCGCCCACGAGCTGGGCATCTGGACGCTGGAGGGGCTCCGGGAGGCAATGGGGGAGGCAGATGATCCGGCAGCCGTCTGCCGGCAGGCCCTCGACCTGCGGCCCAGCATGGCGTCAGTGCGCAGCGCCGCGCTCGATGCCTTCAAAGCGGTCCGTCAGAACGGCGGGCGATCGGACCTGCCTGACCGGCTCGATGGGCTAATCCGAGCACGTGAGCAGGCGCCGCTCGATGCGGCCAACCGCGCAGTCGGGTTCCTGCCCGAGGGCTCTGCGGTGGTGACCATAAGCTACTCCTCAACCGTTCTTTACGCCCTGCGGGAGGCCGCCGAGCAGGTGGCGAGGCTGACGGTGGCGGAATCGCGCCCGGCGTGCGAGGGCCGGCGTACGGCCCGGCTGGCGGCCTCCTTCGGCATCGAAACGACGTTGGTCACCGACGCCGCAGCGGCCACCGAGCTCCGCCGGGCGGACCTGCTGCTGTTCGGAGCGGACTCGTTGTCGGGCGACGGGCCGGTTGTCAACAAGACCGGCACGCTCGGCCTGTGCGCGACAGCGGCCACGTTCGGGGTGCAGACCCTATGCGTGGCGACCAGCCACAAGGTTCTGCCGGACGGCGTCGAGCCGGAGATGGAGCAGATGGAACCCGAAGAGGTGACCCCGGCCATCGAGGGCGTCCGGGTGCGCAACGTATACTTCGAGTCCGTCCCCGCCGACCTGGTAGGGGCGATCGTGACCGGGAACGGTCCGGCCACCCCCGCGCAGTTGGCCCGAAGAGCGCGGGAGCTGCGCCGCCTGCAGGACCAACTCACCTGAGTTCTCCATAAGGCGCTTCCGCGCTTGCCAGGAAGGGCGCAACGTCCGATAATAGAGACAGGCGGGATTTGTCTCAATTCCGGAACGCGCATTGCGTACGTCTCTTGTGGTTCTTATTGGGACACGAAGGCAAGCCAACGGAGATGGTTGCGGCGAGGAGACAACATGAAGAACATGCTGCTATTCCTGCTACTGGCGGCCGCCGGGCTGTTTCTCTACCTGGCCTTTGCCGCCGGCGGACCTGAGGCCCGACAGTCCAGGAGCAGCGGCAGGAAGCCGCAGGACGTGATAAGCGGAGTGGTGGACAGCCAGCGCAACGTAGGCAACAACACCAGCAAGGCGTTGGAAGGGCTCGAAGTCGAAAGATAGGTTCGGTCTACACGACCGCGGACGCGGCGGGCCGAGACGTACCTATGCCGGGGTGCGTCCAAAACGGCCCGCCCGGCCGCTGGTCGTTTTTTGTGACCGGTCAGGTCACGGTGTGTCGCACGGGGGTACGCCGCAGGGCTGGTCCCGACCGCAGCAAGGGCCCCGCTGGCCGCAACGTCCGGATGAACCGCCCGACCGCTTGCTGTCGGTGGCGTAGAAGCCATTGCCCTTGAAGACGACACCTGCTCCGCCGCTGATCAGCCGGCGCACTGTCCCGCCGCATTCGGGACAGTTCTCCAGCGGATCGTCTTCCATGCCCTGGAGCACCTCGAACCGCCTGCCGCTCTCGGTGCACTCGTACTCGTAGGTCGGCACGTGGTGGTCTCCCGGTCTACGTGGTCTGCGTGGCCTGCTGCAGGGCGCGTTCAAGGGTGATGGCCAGATCGCGCACGGCCTCGGCGGCCGGCCCCTCGCCGCCCTCCGACAGTATCTGCCCCGCCATCAGGGTGCGATTCACTTCCTCGTCGAACGGGATCTCACCGACCACCTCCGCGCCGCGCTCGCGGGCAAGGCGCCGGATGCGTTCGGCCTGCTCGGCGTTCAGGTCGCACTTGTTGATGCAGATGAGGGGGCGGACCCGGAAGTGCTCGACCAGCTCCAGGACGCGCTCCAGGTCGTGGACGCCCGAGACAGTGGGTTCGGTGACGATAAGGGCCGTGTCCACCCCGGAGATGCTGGCGATGACGGGGCAGCCGGTGCCCGGCGAGCCGTCCGCCACGATACGCATGCCGGCGGCAGGGCCGGTCAGGTCCTGCGCCCGCCCACGCACGGCAGTCACCAGCTTGCCGGAGTTCTCCTCCGCTATACCCAGCCGCGCGTGGCTGAGCAGCCCGTAGGGCGTTCGGCTGACGAATCTCTGGCCCGTGACGGCCGCGCTTACGTCAATCGCGTCCACGGGGCAGACATACCTGCACAGCCCGCAACCCTCGCACAGCAGCTCGTTGACCTGGTAGTGCGACGGTCCGGAACCGCCCTGCTCGGTGACCGGCTCGATGGCGTCGAAGTGGCACAGCTCGGCGCAGCGTCCGCAGGCCGTGCACTGGTCGGAGACGATACGCGCCGACCAGCCGCCCACGAAATCACGCGCCTCCACCACCTGCGGCTGCAGCAGCAGATGCATGTCCGCCGCGTCCACATCGGCGTCGGCCAGCACCCTATCGTCCAGCAGGGACGCCAGCGACGCCGTGACGGTGGTCTTGCCTGTGCCGCCTTTGCCGCTGATGACCGTCAGCTCGCTGCGTGGGCCGGCCTGCTCTCCGGTCTCCAGCGCGCGCGTCGGTTCGATCCGCTGCTGTTCGTGCGGCACCGGCTGCGGCGGGCCGGCGGCCACCGTCATGGTCCGGCGGTAGATGTCCATCAGCAGCGACCGCAGTTCCGCATGGTGGTCCACCAGCAGGTCGCCGCGGGAGTATGTCTCCGCGTAGGCGCGGCGGTAGGGCACGCGCCCCACCACGGGCACTCCGACCTCGTCGGCGTAGTCCTGGATCAGCTTGTCCTCGCCGTCGGACCGGTTGACGACGATGCCCGCCGGCACGCCGACCTTCAGCGCGAGCCCGACGGCCAGCTTCAGGTCGTTCAACCCGAACGGCGTCGGCTCGGTGACCAGCAGGGCGACATCCGCTCCCCGGACGGCCTCCACCACGGGGCACGCTGTGCCCGGGGAGGCGTCAATGACGGTGATACCGTCCGGTTCGATCTGCTCTTTGACGGCCTCGACCACGTCGGGGGCCAGGCTCTCGCCCACGTCCAGCAGCCCGTGGCCGAAGGCAAAGCCGGCCTCCGCCCGCCCCTCTGCCACCTGTCCGATGCGCGTCAATTCCTCCCTCATGGCCCCCTCGGGGCAGATGAAGCTGCACGCCCCGCAGGCGTGGCACAGCTCGGGGAAGAACAGCACGCGCTCCTTGACCACGGCCAGGGCGTTGTAGTTGCAGACCTCGGCGCACCGGCCGCAGCCGGTGCACTTGTCCTGATCCCAGACGGGTTTGAGTACACGGACGGGCTCGGTCCGGTCGAAACGGGGCCTGACGAACAGGTGGTCGTTCGGCTCCTCGACGTCGCAGTCCAGCAGCCGCACAGGTCCATGGACCTCAGCGCTGGCCGCCAGTACGGTCGCCAGATTCGCCGCCACCGTGGTCTTGCCGGTGCCGCCTTTGCCGCTGGCTATAGTGATGATCATGGCCACCCTCTTCTCCTGCGCGACCCGGCCCTCAGCCGGACATCGCGCCTATGGCCACCTCCGCTGCGTTGACCAGTTGGTAAGCGATGGGCGATGCGGTCAGCGCCGGATGGGTTCCGGTTTGGAAGGTGGCTATCTGGTCAGCCGTCATGCGCTGCTGTATGCAGGCGCTGACGGTGTTTATCAGCTCTCCGCCGCTCCTGGCGCCCATAAGCTGGCCGCCGATGAGGACGCGCGTCTGGCGCTCGAACAGCAGCTTCAGCGTCAGGTTGTTGGCGCCGGGCATGCCGCCGGGATGGCGGTTCACGGAGCTGGAACGGCCGGCGACGGCGCAGAAGCCCGCTTCCCGGGCGCCGCTCTCGGTCAGCCCCGCCGTGGCGAATGCCACGTCGCCGATCACCGTGCTGTAGACGCCGATGGCACCGGGGTAGGAGCGGGTGATGCCGTAGAGGTTGGCGCCCGCCACACGCGCCTCGGTGGTGGCGATGGAGGCCAGCCACAGGGGGGCCGGTTCTCCGGTGAAGAAGGAGACCTTCTCCGCGCAGTCCCCGCAGGCGAACACGTCGGGGTCCGAGCTGCGCATGGCCCTGTCCACGCCGATGGCCCCGCTCGGGCCGAGTCGCAGGCCGCTGCGCTCGGCCAGCTCGGAGTTGGGCTGCACGCCGACGCTCTCCAGCACGAGGTCGGCTTCCATGCTCTGTCCATCGCCAAGCACGACCGTCTCGACCCGCCCGTTGCCTTCCAGGCGCTCGACGCGACGGGACGTGGCCAGCCGTACGCCGCGCGACTCCAGCAGTTCCCCCGCGCGCTCGCAGAACTCCTCATCGAAGGCCAGCATCAGGCACCGGGGCAGCATCTCCACGATGGTCACGCTGGCGGCGCCGTCCTTGTTGCACTCGTCGGCGAACTCCACGCCGATGAACCCGCCCCCGACGACGACCACACGCTCGGAGTCGGTCATCGCCGTATGCATCTGCGTCAAATGGGGCACGTTCTTGTGGACGGCATAGACGCCCTCCAGGTCACTGCCGGGCACCGGCAGCCGCCTGGGCGTCGAACCGGTGGCAAGCACCAGCTTCTCATAGCCCACCGTCCGGCCCGCGCGTGTGTGCACCTCCTTCGCATCCAGGTCCAGGGCGGTCGCGTCGTCCACCAGCAGGTCAATGTCGTTCTTCTCGAGGACGGCGTCGGGGATCAGGTTCCGCTCCGGCCCGTCAAGGGTGCCGAAGATGTAAGGTATGCCGCAGGGGATGGGCACCTGCTGTTCGCGGCGGATGATCAGGACGGACTTATGGGGGTAGTGCCTCCTGGCCGTCAGCGCCGCCGTGAGACCGGCGGCGCTTCCTCCGATTACGACGATGTGGGATTCGTTCTGCATTGACGGGTCTCACTTGTTCCGATGTGTGGTTGGCCCGCTGCGGTCTCAGTGGTCGCAGATGTTCTCACCGGTCTGCAGCCGGTCGGACAGGTAACTCTCGACGATGGCGCGGGGCTGTTCGGCCGGTGCGCCGACGACCACCTCCACGCCGCTGCGTGCGAACAGGTCCTGCGCTCGCCGGCCCATGCCCCCGGCTATGACCAGGTCCGCGCCATGCTCGCGCAGCCAGCGGGGCAGCAGCCCCGGCTCATGGGCCGGCGCGGACAGCGTCTGCATCTCAATGACGGACGAGTCCTCCTCGTCCACCTCGCACAGGGCGAACTCCTGGCAGTGGCCAAAGTGGCGTGCAAGCCGGCCTTCCGCCAGTGGTATCGCGATCTTCATGCGGCTCTACTCCTTTCTGCGACGTTGCGCGGCTGCGCCGGCCTACTCGTTGCCGGCGAGATCAACAACCGGCTGGACGGCGGCCAGGAACGCCCGGCCGGCCGGTCCCTCGGGCGCGTGCTCCACGAAAGGGCGGCCCCTGTCGGAGGCGCCCACCACGGACGTATCCACAGGGACGCTGCCCAGGAAGGGCACTCCCATCTGCTCCGCCATGGCGCGTCCGCCGCCCTGGCCGAACAGCTCGATGTGCTCACCACAATGGGGGCAAGTGAGCCCGCTCATGTTCTCTATGACGCCCAGCACGGGCAGTTCCAGACGCCGGCAGAACGTGATGCACTTGCGCACGTCACTGACGGCCAGCTCCTGTGGCGTCGTCACCACCAGCGCGCCCGTTGCGTCGGGTATGAGCTGGCAGATGGACAGGGGCTCGTCCCCCGTGCCCGGCGGAAGGTCCACCACCAGAAAATCCAGCTCTCCCCAATCCACGTCGGCCAGCAACTGGCGAAGGACGTTCATCTTCAGCGGACCGCGCCAGATGACTGCCTCGTCGCGCTCCGACACCAGGAAGGCGATGGACATGACGCTGAGCTCAGGGCTGTAGAGGGCGGGCACGATGCTCTGGCCGTCGGAGTGGACCTGCTGCTGTTCCAGGTCCAGAAGCTTCGGCACGCTGGGTCCGTGCATGTCGGCGTCCAGCAGGCCCACGCGGAGTCCCCGGCGCGAGAGCGCCACGGCCAGGTTGGCCGCCACGGTGCTCTTGCCCACGCCGCCTTTGCCGGACAGGACGACGACGGTGTTGTCCACCTGGGACATGCGCTCCCGCAGCCGGCGCTGCTGCTGTTGGAGCTGCTCGTTCCGCGCGGCGCCGGCGGATTCTTCCTGCGTCATGGGACTGGCGTCCTTTCGTTCTGTGCGCCGGCGCTCTACCAGCGGGGTGCCACGTCCGCCTCGTCCACTTCCTGCAGTTCGCCGTCCTGGAAGGCCCGGATGGCCTCGCGCACGGTTCCCTCCGCGCCGACGGCCACCTGAACGTCGCCGGCTTTCAGCACGGAGAGCGCCTTCGGACCGATGTGGCCGCTGATGACCCACTGGCAGCCCTGCTCCACGACGTCGGCGCCTGCCTGGACGCCGGCCCCACCGGCCGCGTTCATGTTCTGGCTGTTGTCGATACCCTGTGCTTCCTCCGTCTCGTCATCGTAGATGACGAAATACCGTGCTCTGCCAAAGCGGGGATCCACCTCGCTGTCCAGGTCTGGTCCCTGACTCGTGATGCACAGCTTCATGCGTTTCCTCCGGTGCGTGTGGTGATGGGACGGGCGGAGCACCAGCCGCGCTCCACCCGCCTGCGGGCCTCAGTCGGCCTCGCTTTCCAGTTCATCGAGCCGGGTCCTTATGTCCTCCAACTGCTGCTGGAGCACATCGGCCTGCTGACGCAGGAACTGGGCCTCCTGCTCGGGCGCCGGAGCGCCCCAGGCCGGTGCCTGCGGGGCGTAGCCCCCGCCGGCACCCCAGGCGGGGAGCCCGCTTGAAGCGCGGGCCCAGCCCGGCATTCCGGTGGCGTAGTACCAGTTGCGCCAGCCCCGGCCGCCGCCGCGGAAACCGCGTCCCCACGCGCCGCGTCCGGGAACCGGGTTCATGTAACCCGGCACTCCATATCCTGCGCAATAACCGGCCGCGCGGCCGGTCATCGGGCCCATCCCTGCG
>JAWOCH010000211.1:0-7209 GCA_046483865.1 Candidatus Brocadiia bacterium
GTTCATGGGCCGCAAGGGCCGCTGCCCGAACTGCGGCGCAGTTATCCGGCTCCAGAAGGGCAACAAGGGCCGGCTCGACGGGAGTGAGCAGCAGGTCGTGGCCGTCGAGGAGATCCAGACCGCTTCCGACGCACTGCTGCGCATCCTGAAACAGAATGACGTGGCCGTCGTCAGGTTCGCCACATCCCGCATTCTCGACCAGTCCAACGTCCAGCAGCTCGGCGAGGAGCTGGACGCCCTGATTGACCAGCACGACATGGACCGCATCATCCTGAACTTCGAAAATGTCAGTTACATGAGCAGCGCCGTCATGGGCAAACTGGTCAGCCTCCTGAAGAGGGTGCAGGCCGCCGGCGGCGAGCTGAAGCTGTGCAGCATCGAGGACAGCATCTACGAGATATTCGAGATTATGCGCTTTGACAAAATGTTCGATATCTACAAGAGCGAGGACGAAGCGGTCGTCGCTATGATGGAATGATCCCATGACGGCCGACCACCCGGACGCGGAGCGGCGTTCCTACACGACGTTCGGCTGGGAAGGCATCACCCTGACGGTTCCCTCCGACTGGATTCTGCTGGCCACCCACGGCAAACGTGAGGATGGCTACGTGCGCCTGGGCGACGGGCAGAGAGCCCGCCTGGAGCTGCGCTGGGAGAAGACGGGATCCACCGCCGAGCCCGCTGTTACCGTCAGCTCATACCTGGCGAAGCTCCGCAAAACGGCCCGCAAGGACGGCGTCGAGCTGACCGTGCAGCGTGACCTCGGCCTGGCCTCGCCCGTGGGCAAGCAGGTGGAATGCTATCGCTGGGTGGGTGACAGGCAGGGCCTGGCCATGCTGAGCCGCTGCGGCGACTGCCGTCGGACCGTGCACGTGCAACTGCTGGGCCGGCCGGAGGAGAAGCTCAAGAACCTGGCCCGCACGGTGTTCGCCAGCCTGCAGGACCACGCGGACGACGACGCTGAGCTGTGGAAGTTCTACGACGTGGAGTTCCGCGTGCCCGGCGGTCTGCCGTTGCGCACGCGCAGTCTGCAGACGGGCTGCGTGCGGATGATCTTCGGCGGGCGAAGGGAGCGACTGGAGTTCGTCCGGGCCAGCCTGGCCCGCCTCGTGCTGGCCGATCAGGAGCTGGAAGAGTGGTTCCGGGACTTCTACCGGGCGCGGCTGAAGTGGCGGCGCTACCAGGTGGAAGACGCGCGGATCAAGGGCCATTCCGGCCTGCGGATCGAGGGCCACGTCGGCTGGCTGGCCAATCCCCTCGGTCTGCTGGGATGGCGTCGGATGCTGCGCGCGGCCTGCTGGCACTGCACGGAGACCAACCGGCTGATGATCTGCGCCTACGAGGGGCGCAGGGCGGAGCCGGAGATCTTCGAGCCCGCTCTGGAAAGCTTCACTTGTTGCTGAGTAGGACATGGGCCTTTTCCGGCGCAAAAAGGACGACCTGCCCGACCTGACCAGGGATGAGTCTCTGGATGCCCGGCCGGTGCTGAACCGACTGGTGAAGCTGGAGCGCAGCGAGGATGGGCACGCCATCCTGCAGATTCCCCGCCGCGACAGCGGGCTGGCCCGCCTGGTGGCGAAGGTGTTCAGGATGAGTCCCTACCGCCAGCTCGCGCTTGACGAGATCGGCACTTTCGTCGTAGAACTCTGCGATGGTGAGCATACCGTCCGGCAGATAGTTGATAAGCTGGCCGAAACCTATACACTAAACCGTAGGGAAGCGGAACTGTCCCTGGGCGAGTTCCTGCGCATGCTGGCACGTCGCTCCCTGATCGGACTGGTGATCGAGGAGAAGTAGCCGGCTCCCGAATCTTACGGACGTGGAGGCCCCCGTGGCTGAGTCGCATGAAGGTTCCACCCCATCCGGCCGGAGAATCGGCCGCCAGATCGTCCTGCCACTCAGCAAGGCCTTCGAGATAGCCTGGAAGGGCATCCGCATCCGCCTGTGGCGTTCGCTGATCACCATGAGCGGCATCGTGCTGGCGATCGCCTTCCTGACCTCCGTCTGGACCTCCAGCGCCTTCAGCAACGCCTTGCGACGGGTGGAGGAGGCGGATGCTCTATACCCGCTGGTGCAGGGGGTGCTGGAGGCGGAGGCCGTTGCCGGCGGCGAGGTGGCCGTGCGCTGCGCCGTGGTCGAGGGCAGCAACCGCACGGTGGAGGCCGGCATCACCCCCGGCGGCGCCATACGCAGCGCGCTGGACGCCATGGCGATATTCGCCGCAGAGCTTATACCACCCGACGCAGCCGCCATCCGGGAGGTCGTCGACGCCGACGAGGAGGTACGACCTGACGCGCTGCTCCTTGTCGGCCCACCGGCGTCGGCGGCGGAGCAGTCCGTTGCTGACGCGTTGCGCAGCTTCGTGGAGACCGGCGGTTTCCTGTGCGTCTACGGGGCCACGGGTCCCGCGATTGACGCGCCCGACTCCGCCCTTGGTCAACTGCTGCCGGGGGTTCCCGGCCGGGAGACCTTCACGGTTCGCGGCTCGGAGGTGACGGAAGTGGAGCACCTTGGGGCGCTCTGGTCCGAGCAGCCGCCCACCGAGCTGCGCGTCACCTCCGGCAAGCCGGAGGCGGAGGAGTTGGCGCGCACCGACAGCGGCACGGTCCTGTGGCAGCGCCGCATGGGCAAGGGCATGATCGTGTGGTATCCTCTGGCAGAGGGCTCGATGGCCTCGCCGGACCACCTGTCGTGGATCCTGCGGGGTCGCCGCGTGGAAGAGGCCGGTCAGGCGGAGGTGCGCTCCAGCCTGGTGGCGCGCCTGATTGCGCACGGCTGCCGCGAGCAGTTCGCCGGGCAGCAGGTCAACATGCGCGGCATCTGGCTGGTGGGGCTCAGCCTGCTGGTCTGCGTGGTGGGCATTGCCAACGCCATGCTAATGAGTGTGACAGAGCGTTTCCGGGAGATCGGCACCATGAAGTGCCTGGGGGCGCTGGACAAGTTCATCGTGAAGCTGTTCCTGATCGAGTCATCCCTGCAGGGGATCGCCGGTTCGGTGGCCGGGGCGGCCATCGGCCTGCTGCTGGCGTTCCTGCGTTCGCTTTTTGCCTTCCACGCGACCGACCCGGAGACCGGGAAGGGCTACTGGTTGGCCGTTCGCTACTTCCCGGCCGCCGAGTTGCTGGGCTGGCTGCTGGTGGCGCTTGGCACAGGTGTGCTGCTCACTGTGGTGGCGGCCATCTACCCGGCCATCCGGGCGGCCCGGATGGAACCCGTCCAGGCCATGCGCGTCGAGGCGTGAGAACCGAAGGAGGCGAGAGCCGTGTCTGAACTCGCAACACAGGCGTTCGAGACCGAGCAAGATGAAGAGAAGCCCGTCGTGGTGCGGACGAAGGACGTCCGAAAGGTCTACCACATGGGCAGTGTCGAGGTCCACGCCCTCAAAGGCATCAGCCTGGAGATTCTCTCGGGCGAATACATCAGCATCATGGGACCCAGCGGCAGCGGCAAAACGACGCTGTTCAACATGATCGGCGCCCTGGACAAGCCCACCAAGGGCCAGGTCTACATTGACGAGGTGGACGTTGCCCAGCTCGACGCTTACGAGCTGGCCTGGCTGCGCTGTCGCAAGGTGGGCTACATCTTCCAGACCTTCAACCTCATACCGGTCATGAGCGCGCTGGAGAACGTCACGCTGCCGATGACCTTCGCCGGTCTGACCACCGACGAGGCGCGTGACAAGGGCATGGACCTGCTGGACCAGGTCGGCCTGGCCGAGCGCTATGACCACAAGCCCTTCGAGCTGTCCGGCGGGCAGCAGCAGCGCGTGGCCATCGCCCGGGCCATGGCTAACACCCCCAGCATCATCCTGGCCGATGAGCCCACCGGTAACCTGGACCTGGCCACCGGCAAGGAGATCATCCAACTGCTCGACGAGATGAACAAGAAGCAGGAAGTCACCATCATCACGGCCACCCACGACATCAAGATGCTCAGTGCGTCGGACCGCATCATATGGATCCGCGACGGCACGCTGGCCAAGATCGAGCGGCGCGAGAACATAAACATCGAGGTGGGCGCCGTCGGCGGCGACGCCGAAGGCGGGGTGGAGGCCGCACTGCGCGGGCGCGCTCCCGATGAGGAGGAAGACATGCAGGAAGAGCCGGCAGAACAGGGCGAGGAGGAGGAAGGGTCACAATGACGCAGGACGCCCCCATAGCTGACGGTAGGACCGATCGGACGACATGGCTTGTTTTGCTGTGCCTGGCGGCTGCGGTGGTGACGTGGCTTTCCTGCGCCCAGATGGGGCCGGTGGCGGATCCCCCGCCGGTCGGTGCCATGCTGGAGGATCTGCAGACCGACAGCGTGGTGCTGCACAGGCAGGTGGCACGGGAGGTCGAGGCCGGAGGCGCGTCCGTCTTCGAGCGGTTGGCCGCGGCTGTCAAGGCATCAGAGCCGGACGACCGGGCCCTGGTGGCCAGGGGCCTGCCCGAACTCGGCCGACGGGCCGTTCCTTTGCTGCTCGATATGCTGAACGAGGATTCCGCCGTCGTGCGCCGGCACGCGGCGCATGCACTGGGCGAAATGGGGACGCAAGCTGCACCAGCAGGCCCCGCGCTGCTGGATGCGCTGAGCGATCCGGACAGAGGCGTCCGCGCCGCCGCATCCCACGCCGTGTCGCAGATCGTTGCGCCGGAGGAGGCGGCGTCGGCCCTGATACCCCTCCTGGATGACAAAGAACACGCCGTCCGGGCGGCGGCGGCGAGCGCTCTGGAAGCGGTGGCCGACCATGCCGACGCTGCCGTGCCCAAGCTGGCCGTTCGAACGGAGGACAAGTACCCGGCCGTGCGCGTCGCTGCCGCGCAGGCCCTCGACGCCATCGGTCCGGAGGCGGCAGAGGCGGCCCCGGCGCTTGTGCGACTGCTGGTGGAAGCCAGCATGGAGTCTGCCATCGCCCGTGCGAGCCTGGTGCAGATCGGCGAGCCGGCTGTGGATCCACTGATGGCCGCGTTGCGATCGCCGAACCGCCGGGCACAGTGGCTGGCCGCACAGGCTTTGAGCGAGATCGGCGAGCCGGCCGTGAAGTCACTCCTGGAGGTCGCCGGATCGGCTGAGTCAAGGGGCCGACCGCCGGCCCTGTCCGCCCTGGCCCTGATGGAGCCCCAGCCCGCCGAGGCGGAAACCGTCGTGCTCGACGCATTGCGCGACGGAGTGCCGCCCGCCAGGGCAGCCGCCACCCTCTGGTATAGCCACGCCGAAGCCCCGAGCGCCGCGATGGAAGCGGCCGTGTTCGAGACAGCCCGCAGCGAGAACCCCTACGTAGTGCGGGCGGCCCTGCGGGCTCTGACCGAGGAGCGCGAGGCCACCGTAGAACTACTGGAGCTGCTCGAAGAGGTGGCCCAATCGCCGGAGGAGCCGGTCCGTGTCGCCGCCCTCCGGGCGCTGGCTGCGTTGAGGGAAGGGGCCGCCCCGGCGATGCCGACCCTTCTGCGGGCGCTGCGCGACGACAGTGAGAACGTGCGCCGGGAAGCCATCAGGGCTCTGCGCTACATCGGGCCGGAGGCAGCGGAAGCTGTGCCCCTGTTGAGCGGGCTGCTGCGCAGCGAGAGCGCCCAGGAGCGGCGAGAGGCAGCCGAGATGCTGGGCGTCCTCAGCGAGAGGCCGGACGAGGCCGTTCCGACGCTGGCCGAGGCCACTGCGGACGGGGATGCGAACGTGCGCGTGGCGGCCCTCAACGCAGTCCGGCAGTTCGGCCGGGAGGCGGCCGAGGCCGTGCCGGCGGTGCTGGACGCACTGGATGACCGGGAGACGCGCGTGCGCACTGCCGCTGCCCTGGCATTGCCCGAGCTGCCTCTGCCCCAGGAGGAGGCGGTGGAGGCAGTCAGCAGCCGGCTCGACAAGGAGACCGAGCAGCCCACGCTCCGTGCGCTTGCCCGCGCCCTGGGCGAGGTCGGGCGGGGTTCGCAGCGGGCCGTACAGGTTCTCGCCCACACCCTCAGCACGGCCGAGTCCGGCCGCGTGCGGGAGTCCGCCGCCCAGGCGCTGGAGCAGATAGGCCCGGAAGCCAGGCAGGAAGCACTGGACGAACTGATCGAAGCGGCCTATGCCGACCACGTGCTGCTCAGCACGGCGGCATGGGGGGCCCTGGCCGGCGTTGCCCCGGGCGACCCGCGGGCCGTGACTGCGCTGACCGATGCCCTTCATGCCGGGCCGGCGTCGCTGCGGCAGAGCGCCTGCCAGGCCATCGGCCGGATGGGGCAGCAGGGCGCTGCCGCCGTGCCGGACCTGGTGCGCGTGCTGCAGGAAGACCCCTCGGTGGATGTCCGTGCAGCCGCCGCGCGCAACGTTGTGCTGCTCGGGCCGGCCGCTGCGCAAGCCGTGCCCGCGCTGGAGAGGAACAGGGCGCTGGACATCCCCGAGCTGACACGCGCCGTGGACTACGCCCTCGAGCAGATCCGGGAGAACCCCGACGCCTGAGCGGCGGCGCGCTGGGCAGTCAGAAGATCTCCTGGAGCTGCGAGCCGGGATAGTAGTGGAGTAGTATCTGCCGCCAGTCGCGCCCCGCTTCCGCCAGGCCGAAGGCTCCCCACTGGCACAGGCCCACGCCGTGCCCAAAGCCGCGTCCTTCGAACAGGAAGCCCTCCCCGCGCGGGCTCACCGTGAATCGCGTGCTCTTCAACTCGTGGCCGCCGACGGCCAGCCGGAACTGGTTGGCGTCCATTCGCTTGACCCCGTTGACCAGGACCCGCCGGGGATAGCCGTAGGGCTCCGTATCCAGTGAGCGTATGGAGCGGACCGACGCCACGCCCCAATCGCTCAGTGCCTGCGCGATGCGCCTGGCGGGCAGTTCGGCCCGCCAGCGATAGGCCGGGCTCTGCCGGCACCACTCGCACGCCACGCCGGCAAGCGGCGGGATCAGTTCATATTTTGTTGGTGATTTGTTCGCCCCGGCCAGTGTTTCCGATATCCTTCATACCCCGAAACTCTGAAATCCGCCATAAGTGCAGGATCCTTCGGGCCTCGTGGCCTTTTGCCCGTTGCCTGGAATATGCTGGAGTATGCAAGTTTCGGAATCATTTCGGTATCACCGCATAGGACATAAATAGGCCATCCATAGGACATTCAGAGCTATTGATCCAGAAGTTCAAACACGACATCTTCATCCACTTCAACCGCTTTCGCGACTTTACGAGCGTTCACAACCCTGGGTATGCATTTTGCCCTTTCCCATCGGCGGTATTGCCGGGTACTGACACCCCAGGAATTTGC